>CBILQL010000014.1:0-18542 GCA_966238865.1 uncultured bacterium | reverse complement strand
GTCCCGCCCCGCCGCTTCACGTCGTCGAGCCATCGGCGGGTGAGCAGGAAGGGGTGGCCCCCGGTCCCGCCCGCCGCCTCGCCCCTGGTGCGCAGGGCGAGCCCCTTCTCGAGCATGTCGACGATTTCATCGTCCAGGGAGCGTCCGTGCTTCCGGGCGTCGGCCTGCAGGCGTCGGTGCAAGGCGGCCGGGAAATTCCTGATGCGAAGCTCGGACATGGGGGATCCGGGGACAGGAAGATAAGATACGGATCGGGGGCGGGGCATGCAAGCGCGGCGGAAGCGCGCGGGCGGGCGCTTTATGCGGAGCGGGAAGACAGGAATGCGGCCATGCCCAGGGCCCGGCCCCGGGATGCCTTGGCGAGCTTTTTGTCCTCGGTCACGCAGGGTACGTCGAGGGATTCGGCCAGGGCCAGGTACTGCGCGTCATAGGCGGAAATCCCGAGATCGACGGAAAGCATCAAGGCCTTGGCATAGTCCACCGCGCGCTCGCAATCGAGCAGCCGCATCGAGGCGGCCATCCAGATCTCGAGCAGGAGCTTCTTCGGAACGGACGCCTTCCCGGCCCTGCCGCCTGGCCTTCTCCAGCCACGCGCCGGTCATCCGGAAGGGGAGATGGAACGGCTCCTCGAGGGAGGGGACGGGATGGCCTTCTCCAATCAGGCCTTTTTCAAGGAGCGCCAGGGCCTCCCCGCTCATGGAACGATGATGCTTCTTGGCGTCTTCCTTGAGACGCCGGCGCAGGCGGTCAGGCACGTTCTTGATAAGCAAATCCGGCATGGGCGGCCTCCCTGTCGCGAGATATAGAAACGATTTAAAAATTATATCGGATGCGGGTAAGCGGGGCAATCCCCATCCGTCCGCCGGGAATGCGGCGGGCTTGGGTTTTCCGGGGCTTATGCAGGGGGGCGCCCGGCTTCAGGGCGCGCTCAGGAAGGCGTGCAGCTTCGCCACGTCCTCCTTCGTGAGGGGCAGCTTCCGCATGATCTTCGTATCGCGCTTGGGGGTGTAACCGGGCGGATACGTCCCCTCGAGGACCCGGGCTTCCAGGAGGTCGAGCCCGGAGCCCTTGACGGCCGGCCCCAAGGTGCCGTCCACGGCCGGGTTGGCGTTGTGGCAGGCGATGCAATGGGTGAAGTACAGCGCCTTGCCCTTGGCCAGGACGGGGTCGGCCGGGGCCGAGTCCTTGCGGTTGCAGGCGGAGAGCAGCTCGGTCGCAGCAGCGGCCGCCAGCAGGGCGGCCGGGACCAGGGCCAGGGACAGGCCCCGGAACCGGCCGGGGCGTCGTGCGGCGGCGTCGGGCACGTCCGGGACCTTACAGGAGGACTTCGGCCATCACGTAGAAGACCACGGACAGCAGCAGGCCCCAGTGGATGACCCCGGAGACCTTCTCGATGGGCTTGGTGGTGGGGCCCTTGTCGGCCAGGAGGGCGTTGGCCTCGATCAGGCCGACGACCACGGCCACGAAGCCGAACCACATCCCGACCTTGGACGGATCCACCGCGATGGGCAGGTGGCTGGCGGCGCCCATGAACAGCAGCAGGGGGATGGACAGCAGGGTGTTGGTGCGCGAGGCCAGGAAGGCGCGGCGGGCGAGGGCGGGCAGGTTCTCGACCTTGGCGCCGTTGGCGGAGGCGATGATCTTCTTCTGGCGGGGCCAGATCACGAACCAGACGTTGGCCCACATGACGGTGCCCATGATCGCGCCGGTGATGATGGTGGCGCCCCAGGAGGTCATGAACGCGGCGTGGCCGGCCTGGTGGCCGCGCAGCATGATGATGATCCAGCCGGTGAGGAAGGTGCCCATGGCGCCCCAGCGGAAGTAGAACAGGGCCCGGGGCACCAGGCCCTGGGTGGCCGCGGTCTTGACGGCGGCGTCGGCGGTGGCGAAGAAGGGGCCCTGCACGAAGTTGAAGTACCAGAGCATGCCGATCCAGGCGATTCCGAAGATGAAATGTCCCCAGCGCATGAGGAACTGGAAGCCGTCGAAGCTGAATAGAGCCCAATCCATGGAAGCCCTCCTATTTTTTAAAGCAAAAAATATATAAAATAACCCCTCGCGGTTGCCAAGGGGGCCAAGTCGGCGCTTTGGATGTTCCCGCCGGAATCGCTATATAGTACGCCCGGGACCGGGATGGAGCGCGCTCTCGAGAGGCAGGGGACATCGGCTCCCGACGGTCGGAAGGCACCGAGCCGATCCGCGGCCATCCTCACGGGCTGGGGCCGGTATCCGATCCTGCGCGCCCCCGAGCTGCGGCCCGCCACCCTCGCCGGGGTTCCCGCCTGCCTGGGCGGCCCCCATCTTCCCCGCGGCCTGGGCCGCAGTTATGGCGACGCGGGACTGCCCGCGGAGGGCCACGCGGCCGTGAACGCCCTCCTCCTCGACCGCTTCCTCTCCTTCCGGCCGGAAACCGGCGTGCTGGAGGCCGAGGCCGGCGTCAGCCTGGATCGCATCCTCCAGGTCTTCGTGCCCAGGGGCTGGTTCCTGCCCGTCACGCCCGGCACCGCCTTCGTGACCCTGGGCGGAGCGGTGGCGTCCAACGTGCACGGCAAGAACCACCATCGCAGCGGATCCATCGAGCATTTCGTGGAAAGCCTGGAGGTGGCGACGCCGCGGGGCGTCTTCACATGCTCGCCTGCGGAGAACGCCGACCTCTTCCGGGCCACCGTGGGCGGATACGGGCTCACGGGCTTCATCACCAAGGTCGCGCTGCGCCTCAAGCCCGTCCCGTCCCCGCGGGTCTCCTGCGAGCGCCTGCGGGCCCGCGGCCTCGACGATCTGTTCCGCCTCTTCCGCGAACGCGACGGCGGCAGCGAGTACTCGGTCGCCTGGCTCGACGCGCTGGCCCGCGGCCGCGCCCTGGGGCGGGGCATCCTCATGCTGGCCGATCACGGTCCCGGTCCCGACCACAGGCCGGAGCGCCATGGCGGGACCGGTCCGGGTCACGCGGCCATGCCCCGCCGCCGGCGCCTCGCCGTGCCCTTCCCCATGCCGGGTTTCCTGCTCCATCCGGCCCTGCTCGCCGCCGCCAATTCGGCCTACTACCGTTTCGGGCGCACCGGCGGCCCGGCCCCGGAAGCCTTCGAGTCCTTCTTCTATCCCCTGGACGCCGTGCGCGACTGGAACCTGGTCTACGGCCCGCGGGGTTTCGTGCAATACCAATGCGTCATCCCGGACCCGGGCGAGGACGGCATCGCCGCCTGCCTGGACTACCTCGCCCGCAATCGCCTGGGATCCTTCCTGTCCGTGCTCAAGCGCTGCGGCGACGACGGGGTCCTCCTGCCCTTCTGCCGCCGGGGATACACCCTGGCGCTCGACATCCCGCGCCGCGAGGGGACGCTCCGCCTGCTCGAAGGCCTGGACGAACTGGTGCTCCGCCACGGCGGCAGGGTGTACCTTACCAAGGACGCGCGGCTCCCGCGGGAGGCGTTCCGGGCCATGTACCCGGAGCGCAAGGACTGGATCGCGGTCGTGAAACGGTATAATCCGGAGGGGCTGAGCAAGTCCCGCATGGCGGAAAGGCTGGGCTTATGGGAAGAGTGAAAGGAGGAGCGGGTCCGTGGAGAGCGTGAAGGACGGATCGGCCGCCGGCGGCCCGGCGGGCGCGTCGGGGCGGGGGGCGATCGTGATCCTCGGCGCCACCTCCGGCATCGCGCGCGCCGCGGCGGCGGCCTGGCTGGCGCGGGGAGAGGACCTGGTGCTGGCCGGCCGATCCGAAGAGGATCTGCGCGCCGTGGCCGCGGACCTGGAGGTGGCCTGCGGGCGGAGGGCGGAGGTGTTCGCCTGGGACGTCGCCGACGTGCCGGGCCATGCCGCGCGCTTCGCCGGGCTGGCGGCGGCGCACCGCCTGCGCGGACTCTTCCTGGCGGCCGGGGTCATGCACCTGCCGGATGCCTGCCTCGCGGATCCCCTGAAGGCCGCCGAAATGTTCCGGGTGAACCTGGAAGGGCCGGCCGTGGTGGCCGATCTGTTCGCCTCCCACCTCCGCTCCCGGGGCGGCGGCTTCGTGAGCTGCGTGACCTCGGTGGCCGGCGATCGGGGGCGCGCGTCCAATTACCACTACGGCGCCTCCAAGGCGGGCCTCTCGACCTTCCTGGAAGGTCTGCGGGGGCGCATGCAAGGGAGCGGCGTGCTCGTCCAGGACGTGAAGCCCGGTCCGGTGCGCACCCGCATGACCGCGGGCCTCCGTCGCGGCCCCCTGATGGCCGAGCCCGCCGCCGTTGCCGCCGACATCGTGCGCGCCGTCGACGCCGGCAAGGCGGTGGTGTATACGCCCGCGATCTGGCGCCCCATCATGGCCGTGATCCGCGCCCTGCCCGGCCCCCTGTTCCGGAGGCTGCCGCTGTGAGCCCCCATGCCCTGGCGCGCCTGCTCCGTCCGGGCCACTGGAGCAAGAATGCCTTCGTGCTGGCCGGCTGGTTCTTCTCCGAGAGCTGGCGCCGGCCCGTCGACTTGGGCCTGGGCGTCCGGGTGCTGGCCGCCCTGGCGGTCTTCTGCCTGGCCGCCAGCGCCGTGTACTGCCTGAACGACGCCGTCGACGCGGACAAGGACAGCCTGCACCCGGAGAAGCGCAGGCGGCCGGTGGCCTCGGGGGAGGTGTCCCGCGGGGCCGCCCTCGCCCTCGCCGCCCTGCTGGGGACGTCGTCGCTGCTGCTCTCCGCCTGGGCCGGCCCGCGCCTCGTCCTCGTCGCGGCGGCCTACCTGGCCCTCAACGCGGCCTACACCTTCGGCCTCAAGCACCGGGTGATCCTCGACGTCTTCTGCCTCGCCTCCGGGTTCATCCTGCGACTCCTGGCCGGCACCTGGGGCGTGGGCATCCCGCCCTCGCAGTGGTTCCTCCTGTGCACGCTGTCCCTGTCCCTGTTCCTGGGCTTCTCCAAGCGCTACGCCGAGCTCATCGACCCCGGGCGGACCCTGGAGGAGAAGCGGGACGTGCTGCGCCTCTACAGCCCCGAGTTCCTCCGCGTGCTGCTCGGGACCACCCTGTCCGCCACCATCATGGCCTACGGCCTGTACACCACCAGCTCCCGCACCGTCAGCGTCCACGGAACCTCGCAGCTCCTGGGCACCCTGCCCATCGTCCTGTTCGCGATGTTCCGCTACCTCTACCTGGTCATGCAGCGCGGGTTCGGGGAGAACACGGTGGCGGACTTCCTGCGCGACCGCCAGCTCCTGCTGGCCGCCGCCGCCTACGTGATCCTGTCCGGCGCCCTGCTCCACTACGGCGGGATCCCTTGAAGGCGGGCCGCCGGAAGAATCCGCGTATCGGAAACGATACGCGTACCGTATACGATACCCAGGACGGGGACGAGGCCCCCGGACCCCGCGGCCGATCCAGGACGGAGGCCTCCGGGACCGCGCCCGCGCCGGCGGGGGCGCCGGCCGGACACCGGAGCCTGTCGCGCCTGTTCTGGGCGCTGTTCTCGCTGTTCATCGTCTACGGGACCATAGTCCCCTTCAGCTTCCGGGAGGGCGGCGAGGCCTTCCTGGAACGCCTGGGGCGCTTCCACCTGGATCCGCTGGGGGCCAGGAACGGCGTGTTGAACTACGAGGACATCGTCCAGAACGTGCTCCTCTTCATCCCCTTCGGGTTCCTGGGCTGCGTCTCCCTGGCGGGGCCGCCCGGGCGGGCCGCGCGCCTCCTCATCGTCCTCCTGGGCGCGGCCCTGTCCCTCTCCGTGGAACTGGCGCAGCTCTACACGCGCACCCGCTGGCCGGCGCTTTCCGACGTCCTCTTCAACACCCTGGGGACGGCGGTGGGAGTGGCCGCGGGCGGGAAGCTCCGCGCCTGGGCGCTGGGGATCAAGCGCCGGCCCGGCTGGCGCCGGATCCTGGACGCCCCTTCGGCCTACCCGGCGCTGGTCTTCCTGGCCCTCGTCGTGTTCGGCAGCTGGGAGCCTTTCGACTTCGCCCTGCTCCCCGTGGGAGCGCTGCGCGCCGAGGCGCGCGAGACCCTGGCCCGGGGATTCGATCTCTCCTGGCCCAACGACGAACTGGTGACCGCCATACGCTTCCTCCTGGCCGCGCTCTTCGCCTTCCGCGTGGGAGCGGAAGCCGGGCTGCGGCGCCCCGTCCGCGTCCTGCTGCCCGCCATGGCCGCTGCCTGCCTGGCCTTGGAGGCGAGCCAGATGCTGATCACGTCGCGCTCGCCGACCTTCCAGGACGCGCTCACCGCGCTGTTCGGGGCCTTCGCTGGCGGGGTCGCCTACCTGTTTCCGGGGTTCCGCGACCATCCGTGGAAATGGAGCGCCGTGGCGGCGCTCGGAGTGCTCGCCTCCTCGGCGCTCACGGGCCTCTATCCCTTCCGGTACGCCGGGGAACGCTCCCATATCCGCTGGATTCCCTTCCGTTCCGCCTACATGGAGTCCACCTTCGCCGCCCTGGGCAATTTCGCCGAGAACTCCCTCATCTATTTCCCGCTGGGATTCCTCCTCTGCCATTTCTTCCCCCGGCGGCGCGGGGCGGCGGCCGCGGCGATAGCCCTGGCCCTCCTCATGTCGCTGGCGGTGGAATATGCCCAGGGGTTCGTAGCGGGCCGGCGCTCGGATCTCACCGACGTGGTCGCCGCCGCCGTGGGCGCGTGGCTGGGCTGCCTGGCATGGAGCCGGGGCTGGCAGGCCTACCGGGAATACACCGCCTGAAATCCTATATTGACAGCGCCATGCCCCGCACCGGCCCCTCCGGCGACATCCCCCGCGTCTGCCGCGTGCTCTGGGTCGCGTTCAGCCTGTTCGTGGTCTACGGCACCACCATCCCCTTCCGCTTCGACCTGGGGGAGGGCGGTCTGGCCGCGCGGCTGGGCCGCATCCTATGGCATCCCCTGGGGATGCGCGCAGGCGACATCTCGACTCCGGACCTGCTGCAGAACCTCCTGCTCTTCCTCCCCTTCGGCTTCCTGGGGTATCTCGCGCGCGTCGGTCCTTCGGCCGCGCCCGCCTTCCGCGCGGCCCTGGCGACGATGCTGGGGACGCTGCTCTCCGCGTCCGTGGAGATGCTCCAGCTTTTC
Source organism: uncultured bacterium (assembly GCA_966238865.1). GTDB lineage: Bacteria > Fibrobacterota > Fibrobacteria > UBA11236 > UBA11236 > CBILQL01. The sequence continues at coordinate 11,536 of CBILQL010000014.1, read as the reverse complement.
TCGGAGACGCGGGTCCCGGCGCTTTCGGACGTCCTCTTCAACGGCCTGGGCGCGGCCCTGGGCGCCCTCGCGGCCTCCGCCTTCGAGTCCGGGCTGGAACGCGCCCGCGGCCGCGCGGCGTTCCTGCGCCTGCTGTCGGCGCCTTCGGCCTATCCGGCCCTGGTGCTCCTCGCGCTGGCGGCGATCGGCTCGCTGTCCCCGTTCGATTTCACCCTGGACGTGGGCGAGGTGGCCGCCGACGTGCGCGCGCTGCTGCGCGACCCGTTCGCGGTCTCGCTCCCCCGGGACGAGGCGCTCTGCGCCCTGCGCGTCTTCCTGGCCACCGTCCTCGTCTGCCGCCTGGGCCGGGAGGCGGGCTGGCCGGTCATCGCGGCCCCGCTCGCGATGGCCGCCGTCGCCGGCTTCCTGGAGGCCTCGCAAATCCTGCTCTCCTCCCGCACCGCGAACTTCCAGGACGCGTTGTCGGCCTGGCTGGGCGTCGCCGCCGGCGTCCCGGCCGCCGCCTGGCGGACGGCGGAGCGCCGTCCCGGCGCCGCGGCTTTCGCGTTGATCACGGCGACCGCGGTCGCGGCGCTCATGGCCGGGCTGCACCCCTTCCGGTTCCAGACGCAACCCTCCGGATTCCAGTGGATGCCCTTCCTGGCCGAATACCAGGAGACCTCCTTCGTCGCCTTGGCGAACACCTTGGAAGGGGCGTTGACCTGGTTCCCACTCGGATTCCTGCTGGGCCGCTGGCTGCCGTCATCGGCCCGTCCCGCCGCCATCGCATTGGCGGCGTCGCTGGTCCTGTCCATCGGCGTGGAGGCCGCGCAGCCATTCGTGGCGGGGCGATACGGCGACATCACGGACGTGATCGGCGCGGTCCTGGGCAGCCTGGCGGGCAGCCTGGTCCTGGGACGTGTCGGCCTGGCCGCGCGGGAGGCCCCGGTCGGGGTTTCCGCGGCCGCCGGATCCGCCGGGAGCGGGGAATAGTGATTACCTTTTCGACCCCATGCTGACTCGACCCGATGTCCTTATCGCCGGCGGCGGTATCGTAGGCCTCGCCACGGCCTGGCGCCTCCTGCAGCGCTTCCCCGGACGCGGCGTGCTGGTCCTGGAGAAGGAGCCGGAGGTGGCCCGCCACCAGACCGGCAACAACAGCGGCGTCATACACAGCGGCATCTACTACAAGCCCGGCAGCTACAAGGCCCTGCTCTGCCGGCGCGGCTACGTGCAGATGATCGACTTCGCCCGCGAGCACGGCATCCCCCACGACATCTGCGGGAAGATCATCGTGGCCACCTTGCCGGAGGAGCTGCCCCGCCTGGAGGTGCTGCGGGAGAAGGCCGTCGCCAACGGGCTCTCGGGCGTGCGCGAGGTGCCCGCGGAGGGGATCCGCGAATACGAGCCCCACGGCGCCGGGATCAAGGCCCTGCACGTCCCCGAGACCGGCATCATCGACTACGTGGCGGTGTGCAAGGCCCTGGCGGAAAGCATCCGCAAAATGGGGGGCGAAGTGCGGACCGCCAACCGGGTCGAGGCAGTCGCCACCACGGGCGCGCCCGGGACCTCCGGGAACGCGGCCAAGTCCGTCCAGGTGCGGCTCAAGGCCGGCGAGGCGGGCGGGACCGAGGAGATCGCGGCCGGATTCTTCATCAATTGCGGGGGCCTGCACTCCGATCGCCTGGCTCTCCTGGACGGCGTCGACCCCGGCGTCGCCATCGTGCCTTTCCGCGGCGAATACTACGAGCTGGCGCCGGACGCCCGCCGCCTGGTGAAGAACCTCATCTACCCCGTGCCCGATCCCGCCTTCCCCTTCCTGGGCGTGCACTTCACGCGCCTGATAAACGGCGGCGTGGAATGCGGGCCCAACGCCGTGCTGGCCTTCAAACGCGAAGGCTACCGCAAGACCGACTTCGACGTGAAGGACCTGGCCGAAGTGCTGCTCAACCCGGGCTTCCGCACCCTGGCGGGGCGCCATTGGCGGATGGGCCTGGGCGAGTTCCGCCGCTCCTTCTCCAAGGCGGCCTTCACGCGCGCCCTGCAGCGCCTCCTGCCGGACATCCGCGCCGGGCACCTGCAGCCCGCGGGCGCGGGCGTGCGGGCCCAGGCCCTGCGCCGCGACGGCTCCCTGGTGGACGATTTCGCCTTCGCCGAGGGGACGCGCAGCCTGCACGTCCTCAACGCGCCGTCGCCGGCGGCCACGGCCTCCCTGGCCATCGGCGAGGAAATCGCCGACCGCTACGCCAAGCTGGCGGGATAGGCGTCTCCCGGGAGGCGGGTCAGCCGTCCGTGCCCAGCGCCGCCTTGTGCCGGGCGAGCAGCTTCTCCATCTCCTCCAGGCTCCGCGGCCAATCCTTGCGCAGCAGCGCCGAGAGCCCCCGGTCCGCCAGCAGCTTGCCGCCCGTCTGGCAGGCCGGGCAGTAGTTGGTCTCGTTCTCGGCGTACTTGATGCGCTGGATGGGGCTGCCGCAGGCCGGGCACGGCTTGCCGAACTTCCCGTGCGCGGCCATGTCCTCGCGGAAGGCCGTCACTTTGGCCGGAAACCCGCCGCCGGCCTCCTTGCGCAGCGCGTCCGTCCACTTCTCGAGCACCGCCTGCGTCGCCGCGCGCAGCCGGGAGGCCTCCTCGTCGGTGAGGCGAGAGGTCAGCAGCACCGGCGACAGCTTCGCGCGGTGGAGGATCTCGTCGGAGTAGGCGTTGCCGATGCCGCTGAAGAGGCGCGGATCGGTGAGGGCGCGCTTCAGGGTGTGGTTCTCGCGCCGCAGCGTCGCCGCGAACTCAGGCCCCGAGGCCGTGAGCGGCTCCAGGCCCACGGGGAACAGGGCTTCCAGGGCCCCGCGGCCCGCCACCGCGTGCAGGGCCGCACGCTTCCTGGTCCCGCTCTCCGTGAGGAGGAGCGTGCCCGCGGGGAAATCGAGGGCCAGAAGGCCGTTGCCTCTCGGGATCGGCGACCCTGTCGGTTTCCAATGCAGGCGGCCGGCCACCATGAGGTGCAGGGCAAGGTGCAGGCCGCCGGGAAAGGCGAAGACGATGCGCTTGCCCCTGCGTTCCACGCCGATGAGCGGCTTGCCTTTGAAATCGTCCAGGGGCGGCGTCACGGTGCGAAGCAGGAACGGGCTGGCCAGGCGGATGCCTTCCAGCGCGCCTCCCCCGGCCAGGTCGCGGATACGTTCCACGTACACGGTGACGTCCGGCAGCTCGGGCATGCACCACAAAGTAGGATCCCGCGCGATATCCCGCATCCCCGCGCCGGCGCCATTTTCCCCTTTCGTCCGATCGCGCCGCCGGCTATTTTACCCCTTGCCGGCGGTCGGATCCTCGCCCGTCCGCGGCAACCACCATGTACGCTCCCGGTGATTTCCGCGTCGATGTAGAGAAATACTACCGGATAGAATTCCGGGGCAGGCCGCCCAGTCTGCGCCGTCGCGTCAAGCTCTGGCTGACCCATTTCGGCTTCCAATGCGTGGCCATCTACCGGCTCGGGCGCTTCTGCCGGGCGGAGCGCCTCCGCGGCAACCCGCTGGCCTGGATCCTGATCCCGTGCTTCGAGTCGCTGGCCTTCCTGGCCAAGCTGCTGTTCCAGGTGGACGTGTTCGCCGCCGACATCGGCCCCGGCTTCTACATCGGCCACGTGGGCACCCTCTATATCGGGCCCACCAAGGTGGGGGCGAACTTCAGCGTGACCCATAACGTCACCGTGGGGATCGGGGTCGGAGCGGCGCACGGGCTGCCCGTGCTGGGGCGGGACGTTTGGGTGGGGACCGGATCCATTCTCTATGGTGACATCGCTATCGGCGACGGCGTCACCGTGAACGGCGGCACCGTGCTCTCCCGCAGCATCCCCGATCGCTGCCTGGCGGGCGGCAATCCCGGCCGCATCATCCTGCGCAACTACGACAATGCCCACCTTTTCGCCCTGCCCGGCGCGGTCCGTCCGTTCGCTGAGGCGCCCGCGGCCGAGCCCTCGGCGCCGGGAAGGCCCCCGGAGCCGGCCACCGAGGTCGTTCCGGATCCGCAGGCGGCGGAGCGGGCGCAGACGCCGGAACGGATGGCATTGGAAAACACCGTCGGGAAAGCAGTCGAAAGGGCGGTCGGGAAAGCCGTGCAGATCGCCATGGAAGCGGCGGTGCCGGTGGTGGCCACGGCCGCGTCCGCGACCCTGGCGGCGGCAGGCCAGGACGGCGCGGTCCTTCCCATCGTCGCGGCCCTGGATGCCGGAGCGTCGATTCCCCTGCCTCCCGAGGGGTCGGTGGACAGCCTCAAGAACTGAAAACCGGCCTGCTTCCCTGTCGCAGGCGGGATCCTGATGTAGGGTCCCGCAACGATTAAGCAGGCCGGTTCAGACCTCTTCGAGGAGCCCGCACCCGAGCAAGGCGTCCGCCGCCCGCTTCACGGAGCCGAAGGAGAGGTTGGCGGCCTCGGCCGTGTCCACCAGGCTGCGGCGGCCGTCCGCCCGGTTGAGGGTCCACAGGACCGGCATCAGATCGGGACCGGGCCGGCCGTCGCGGGCCTGGAACAGCCCCCGGCGTCCGAGCTGCGGCTCCCCCTTGGGGCTCGTGCTCCGGAAGGTCCCGTCATTCTCGAGCACGTCGAGGATGGACAGCAGGGCCTTGAGGCTGCCCGCCAGGGATTCCGGGCGCACGAAGGCCATGTCGTCGGCGGAGGTGTGGTATTCCGGGTAGCGCGCGAAAGGCGTGCGCATCAGGCATCCCATGGGCAGGTCGAAGCCGGGCGAGCAGAACTGGCGCTCGTCGTAACCGTAGGGGCTGAAGGGCATCACCTGGAAGGGCGCCCCGGACCAGGCCAGGGCCAGGGCCGCGGCCCGGTCGACGGCGGCATCGCCGCGGGGGCTCTGCTTCCACGTGAAGGGGCCGGAGTCGCCGAGCAGGGAGAGGACCGCGCCGTGGCGCACCCGCGGGAGCAGCGCCTCGTTGCGGCTGAGCCAGGCCAGCGCCCCGATGGTGACGGGCGCGAAGAGGAAGCGGTAGGTGTAGCGCGGCGGCCGCCCCCGGGAGGCCAGGGCCAGGAGATGGCGGGCCGCGAAGGCGGCCACGGCCATGCCCGAGAGGTTGTCGTTGGCCAGCGAGGGATGGCAGGCGTGGGCGGACAGGAGCACGACGTCCTCCTCCCGTCCGGGCACCGTGATCTCGCCGTAGCTGAGGCTGCCGGGAGACAGGGAGGAATCGATGCACACCTCGTATTCGCCGTCGGGGAGCTCTTCCAGGAGGCGATGGGGCAGGCAGAAGCCCCAGTCCCGCTGCCAGAACGAATTCCGGTAGGGGGTCCAATCGGGCCGGTCGGGCAGGGAGTGCAGGCGCGGCTTCAGCTCGGACAGGGGCATGCGCGCGCGCACCGGGACGCTGTAGCCCGCCACGTGCAGGTTCCCGCGGCGGAAATCCACCACCGTGCGGCCGGAAGGATCCTTGATCCAGGCCTCGCGGATGTCCCATTCCTCGGGGATCGTCCAGTCGTAGGCGCGCGTGCCCGAGGGGACTTCGGTGATGTCCACCGGGGCGAAGGCGGACAGGGAGCGCAGGGTGAGGCGTAGGCCCTTGCCGGTGATGCTGCGGCAGAGCGGGAAAACCTCCGCCATCCAGGCGTGCATGGCCTCGCCGGCGGAGTCGGCGTCGATGCCCTCGCCCAGATCGCGAAACCTGTCGGTTACCCAGGCGGCCTTTCCGGATCCCCCATCCGGCGCGGGACCGTCCCCGGGGGACCCTTCCTTGGCGATCCCTTCCCCGGGGGCCGCGCTCCAGGCCGCGGCGTGGGAGGCTCGGCTTCCGGGCGCATCCGCGTCTTCCGGGCGGCCGGCGTCCGTCCGCAACGCTTCTTTATCCATCGCTGTTTTTCCGCGGTGGTCGCGGGTGGCGACTCCCGCAGTTAAACAAACTCCCCGGCGGGACCGAGGCAATGGAAAAATCTCCGGCGCGGGACGCTCCCGGAGAAGCCTCCGGAAAATCGTCCCCGGGGAGCATCCGTGGAATGCATGGGTGGCCTGCCCGGCGGACGCTTGCCGGATTCCCGCCTCGATCCCGCGCCGTTCTCCGCGCCGGAAAACGCATCGAAATCCGACACCGGGAGAATACGGTAACATAAATATGTCGTAATGATTTCCGATCCGGAGCGGACGGGGAAGGTTTCCGCCGGAATCCGATGCGGCGTTTGCGCGCGGGATATCCACCAGATATATTACCGCTGATACCTCCGCGCAGGCGCCGTCCGGCCCCGGAAAGGAAGAACGACATGAATCCCTCCCGTAAAGCCTCAAAGTCCGACGCCCTGATCCTGGCCGGGGCCGCCCTGCTGATCCTCGCCGGGTGCTCCGGCTACGACGACGACGGGGTGTACTACACCTACGGCGAACCGTACTACTACGCATCCGACTACTACTACATGGGAACCGTCTACGACCCCTATTACTATTACTTCAAGCGCTCCGCCGAACCCCTCCCCGGCGAGGACGTGCAGGAGCCGCTCACCTTCCACGAGGACTGCGCCTGCTTCGTCCGCCGCGCCACCTATACCGGCGTCCCGGGATACGAGCGCGAGCGCATCGACACGGTCTCGCTGATCGACTCCTCCGGCGGGACCATCACGACGAGCATGGAGACCGCGAAGGCGGCCACCATCCATCATAAGCGGCACGTGAATTCCCTGGAAGGCAGCCGCGCGGCCCATATCCTGTTCGATCTCGTCGCCGACGTCACGACGGGCCCGGACTCGGTGACGAAGAGCGTCTGGAACGGCACCATCACCGGCGACTTCAACGGCCTGGAGATCCGGAACGGCGCCGTGGACAGCGTCACCCGCATCTGGGCGGACAGCTCCTTCGGCTATCCGGTCTCCGGCTCCATCACCATCGACAGCGACTTGTCCGAACTGGTCATCCGGTACCACGAGGACAGCTCGGCCACGGCGACGATTACCAACCACAACAACGGCAACTCCTACGGGCTGAACCTGGACAGGCAGTTCCGGGAATCGGAACCGGTCCTGGCGAAATGACCCCGGCCCCCGTGCGTCATGGTCACGATGCCGCTGCCGGCCTCGCTCCGCAGGAAGGGGCCGTCGAAGGCCATGTGCCGCGCCGGATCCGCCGGCTTGCCGTCGAGGAGGCGCGGCCCGCCGCAGGTGAACCGCATCTCCGCGCCGCGCCGGGTCCGATGCGCCACCGTCAAGGAAGAGCCTGAATCCCGGCGCTCGACCCCGGCCGCCCGGATGCTCCGCTTGAAGTCCTCGAAGCTCCCGCATTCCCCTTCGGACCCCGCCTCCAGCACGATGCCGTTCCTGCGATCGCGGCTGCGCCAGCGCCAACCGGCCTCCTCCTCGATCCACTCGTATCGCTCCAAGGGAAAGAACATCGCCAGCTCCTTGCCGGAATAGAAGGGATGCAGGGTGAACAGCGTGTTGTTGGGCTTGTCGGAAACGTAGGTCGGATCCCAGGTGTGCTGCTGGCTGGGCTGGGCGATTCCGCCCTCAATCGATCCGGGGGCGTAGTCGGCGGTCATATAGGTGTACTTGCGGACAGGCGGCGACAACCTGCCGTCCGCGCCGTTCCGGCCGCGCTCGGCGTCTCCATCGCCGAAGCGGAGGCCGGCCCCGTCGCCGAAGCGGAGGATGCTGCGCGTGCGCCTGGTCTCCCGATGGACGCAGGGGACGCTGCGATCCGTGGCCATCCCGAGCAGGCACAGCGCAGGCAGGAACAATGCGGGCTGGACCCTCATGCGCGACGGTTGCCGACGAAAGACGCGACGATGCCGGTTCTTCCCGCCATGGTCCTCACTCCGGCACGTAGCGCAGATGCGTGGCAGCCGGAGCATCCAAAACCTTGTCGATCCGGAACCGCGGAGCCGGTTCGCGCAGGTTCTCGAAGAGGCGCCTCCCCTCGGTGAAGAACACCGGTGCCAACGCGATATCCAGCTCCTCGATGACGCCGAGGTTCAGGTATTGCTGGATCACGTCGGCGCCGCCCGCAATGCGGACATCTCGATCACCCGCCGCGTCCCGGGCCTGCCGGAGGGCGCTCTCCACCCCGTCGTTGACGAAGTAGAAGGTCGTGCCGCCCGGACGGACCCACGGTTCGCGCTTCTCATGGGTCAGTACGTATACCGGCGTGTGGAAGGGCGCCTCTTCGGGCCAGGAGCGCTCGCCCTGCTCGAACATCCGCTTCCCCATGATGCTGGCGCCGGTGCGCTCCACCGTTTTCCGGACCAGGTCGTTCACGGGGCCGGTTTCTCCCCCGGGACCGAACTTGAGATTCTCACGAAAATACCGGGTGTTGAGGATCCAGCGCATCAACGAGCCCCATTTCGCGCCCCAGTCCTTGTACCCGGGGGTGGTCCAATGCTCCAGGGTCATGCCCTCCGGGGCCATAAAGCCATCGAGGCTGAGTGCGATGTTCACGAATACCTTGCTCATGGTTCTCCTCCCGCAACTTCGGTTATCGGCCCGACGCCGGGCCGTATCCATAGTCGTCAGGGCCCGGCTTTTTCGACATCCCGAGGGGAAATTCTCCAACGGTCTCTGGAAATCCGATAGAGAATATGCTTTCTGTGGGGGCTTTCCGGGTCCAAATCCGGGTGTTCGAACACATAGTCCTTCTTCATCCCGAGTCGTTCCATGACCTGATGAGACCGGTAGTTGCCAATGGTTGCGAAAGCGACGACTTCTTCCAATCCGAAATTTTCAAAAGCAATTTCCAGGGCCTTGGCAGCCGCTTCAGACGCAAAGCCATTTCCCCAGGCCGAAAACCTCAGGCGCCAACCGATTTCAACGCACGGGGAGAAGGGAAGTTCGGGAACAGGGATATGGAGCCCGGTGAATCCGAGGAAGTTTCCGCTGGACTTCTCCTCCAATGCCCAGAAGCCCCATCCCCTTTCTTCGATCAAGCCGGAAATCTTATCCGCAACGGCATCGCTTTCCGATCGGGAAAGTAGACCCGGGAAATGCCGCATGACCCTCGGATCGGAAGACATTTCGAAAAAGGGTTCACGATCCGAATCCTTCCATTGTCTCAACAGGAGGCGCGGGGTCTGATGCACTCGAATGTTGGTCATCGGGACTCTTGAACCTATTTCCTGGCAAGCCAATCCTCAGCTATGTCGAATGAATGCGCCGTTAATCGTTGAACACTGTATTTTCAATCGCCTTGACAGCCATATTGGCATATTTCTGCTTGTGCTCGGAATAGTCCTGCGCATGAAAGCTATACACCTTGGCATTATGAATCAGGCAATACAGAATACCATGGGTATCAGACCCATCCTTCAAGCCGCTCCATTTTACCTTGGCGACGCTTTGGTTCGAGATCCGGATATTACTCGCGGGAATCTTCGATAAATATTTCCCTTCAAACCCGGCCGCACGCTCCTCAATCAGGAATCACCGGCTCCACAATGTTCTTCAGCAGATTCAGCGACTCCTGCCACCCGAGGTAGCACGCTTCCGGGGGGATGACATCCGGCACCCCCTCCTGCACGATGGACAGCTCCGTGCCGACGGAAACCTCCTTCAGGTTCACCGTGACCTGGATTTCCCCCGGGAGGTTCGGATCCTCGAACTTGTCCGTGTAGCGGATGCGCTCGGAGGGCTTCAGCTCCACATAGGTGCCTCCGAAGGCGTGGCTCTTGCCGGAGCTGAAATTCGTGAAGGACATGCGGTAGGTGCCGCCCACCTTGGCGTCCAGGTGATGGACCTTGGCGGTGAAGCCGTGGGGGGGAAGCCATTTGACCATGGCGTCGGCGTCGAGGAAGGCCTTGTAGACCTGCCCGGGCTTGGCGGTGAAGACGCGGTGCAGGCGGATGGTGTTGGTACCCATGTTCGTTCTCCTTGGAGCGGGCCCGGGGACACCATTGTCCCGGGCCGCGTTCTATCCAAGCGACGAACGGGTGCTTCCGGAATCGACAACCGGACGGGAATATTTTTCGATGGCGATTTCCGTCCGGAAAAGGCGTTTCCTACAAGCCTATCCCCTCGTAGTTCATCACCCGCCCCTTGTCCAGCATCCTCCGCCCGTCCACGACGATGGGCGGATCCTGGCGGCCGGCCAGCAGTTCCGGCACGCGGCCGAACTCAGGCCAGCGGGTGACTATGAGGGCGGCACGGGTGCCGTCCAGGGCCTCCTCCAGGGTGGGGCAGAGGCGCACGTCGCCGCCGAAGAGGCGGCGGGAGGGGCTCCAGTCCGAGAAGGAGGTGCCCCCGCGGGTGGTGTCCGGGGTGGTGGCCAGGGCGGCCTCATGCTCGGCGGTCTCCTCGGCCACGGCGGGGTCGAAGGCTTCCACCTTGGCGCCGCGGGCCAGCAGGTCGCGGATGATGGGGATGGCGGGGGATTCCCGCAGGTCGCCGGTGCCGGGCCGGAAGGCCAGGCCGAGGACGGCCACGGGCACGCCTTTGAGATCGGGGATGCGCTTCTCCAGCAGCTCCACCATGTGGGAGGGCTGGTGCCTGTTCACCTCCGCCACCGCCTCCAGGATGCGCATGGGCACGCCCAGCGCGCGGCCCTGGGCCGCCAGGGCGGCGGTGTCCTTGGGCAGACAGCTGCCGCCGAAGCCGCAGCCGGGGACGAGGAAGGAGGCGATGGACGGGAGGCTGCGGCCGTTTCCGCCGGGGGCGCCGCCGTGGCCGCCGTCCGTCAGGTAGCGGGAGTGGCGCAGGCCTTCGACCACCTCCATGGCGTCGATGCCGCCGATGGCGGATCCCAGGTTGGCGAGCTCGTTGGACCAGGAGATGAGGGTGGCCAGGAGGGTGTTGGAGGCGTACTTGATCATTTCCGCCGTGCGCGGGTTGGTGCGGACGACGGGAACGCCGGGGAATCCGGCGTACAGCGCTTCGAGGTCGGCCAGGGTGCGCGCGTCCAGGGCGCCGAGCACCAGGCGATCGGGCTCCATGAAATCGTGCACGGCCTCGCCTTCGGTGAGGAACTCCGGGTTCATGCCCAGGCCGAACCCGATGCCGCAGCGCTTGCCGCTTTCCTTCTCGAGGATGGGCAGCACGACGTCTTCGGTGGTGCCGGGAACCACCGTGCTCTTCACGATCACGGAGTGCCAGGAATCCTTGCGCCGGAGGGCGGAGCCGATATGGCGTGCGGCCTCCTTGACCTGGGAGAGGTCGATGGACGTCCCGTCGAACGGGGTGCCCACGGCGATGAGGGTGAGGTCGGTGGATGCCACCGCGGCGGCCAGATCGGTGGTGGCCTTGAGGCCGCGGCCGGCGTGCCGCGTGAGCAGCGCGTCCAGGCCGGCCTCGCGGATGGTGGGCTGGCCGCGGTTGAGACGGTTCACCTTGCCTTCGTCCAGGTCGATGCAGACCACGTCATGGCCCTTTTCGGCCAGGCAGGCCCCGGAGACCAGCCCCACGTATCCCGTGCCTACGATTGAAACGCGCATGGGGCCGCCCTCCGTCCGCTGAACCTGGTTTTAATGAAATTTTTTCGGTACTCTCGGACAATGGAGAAGGAAAGGGAGCTGGTGGAGGCCGCCTCGCGGCGCCTGGCCCTGTTCAGCGTCACCGTCGGGATCCTGGTCGTCACCCTGTTCCCGGCGGGCGCGGGACTGCT
>CBILQL010000013.1:0-18768 GCA_966238865.1 uncultured bacterium | reverse complement strand
CACCGGGCCCGCTCCTCGGACAGTTCGCCCTGGAGCCCATTCCCCTGCCCGCCCTGAAGCGATCCGCCGCGGACCGACCCGTGCCGGCCGCCGGCGCCGTGCAGGCGATGGCCCGCGTGGGGGCGGGCTTCCAACCCGCCTCCCTGGCGCCCTACGGCTGGCGTCTCGTTTCCGGAAGCCTGGGGTTCGCCACCCTGGAAGGCGACCCCGCCATGCTGCCGCTGCTGCGGGCCCAGGCCGGAACCCCGGACGGCCCGCCGGGACTTCTGGAAATCCGCCCCGCGCGCGCCGTGACCGGCGCGATGGCGGCGGCCCGCAGCCAATCGCGGATCGACGGCGTCCTGGACTTCGGCCCCGCCCCAGTCGCCGAAGGCGTCAGCGGGAAAGGCGTCCTCATCGGCATCCTCGACTACGGGTTCGACGTCCTGCACCAGGACCTGGTCGACTCGGCGGGGAAGATCCGCTTCCTCGGCGTCTGGGATCCCAACAAGCCGAGGGCCCCCGGGGCGCCCTTCAACCGCGGGCAGGTCAAGTGGCGCGCCGGGCTCGAGGCCGATCCCGATTTCGCCCAGAACCCGGAGGACATGCACGGCACGAACGTGACCAGCATCGCGGCGGGATCGGATCCGGTAGGCTCCCGCTACGGCGTGGCGCCGCGCGCCACCCTGCTGGGCGTCAACCTGAGCACGCCGAACGACTCCGTGTCCGGCGAAACCGACATCATGCAGGGAATCCAGTGGATCTTCTCCGTGGCCGATTCCCTGGATCTTCCCAGCGTGGTCAACCTCAGCCTCGGCAACCAGCACATGGGCCCCCACGACGGCACCTCCATGTTCGATCGCTTCCTGGACAGCGTCTCCAGGGCGGGGAGGATCGTGGTCGGGGCCGCAGGCAACGACGGGGCGAAGCGGCTGCACGCGCGCCTGCCCCTCGCCGCGGGAGACACCACGGGGACCTGGTGCGACGCGCCCGGGGTCGTGGACCTCTGGGGCGAGGCGGGCAAGCAGTTCCGCGTCCAGGTCCTGATCATGGATACGGCCGGCGGCGCCTACCTGGCCCAGACGGATTTCCTCTCCACCGCGAACGGCACCGGGCGGATGGTCGGGGACTCGGTGGACTGGGTCGAGCCCGGCACCGGGCGCCGGGTGCCCCTGCTCATCCTCGCCCGGCCCGAGCGATCGGCCCCCGAGAACGGGCGGCCGCACATGGAGCTCATGGTGCAGCCCGGATCCAGGGATACCGCCCTGGCGCCGCGCGGCCTCCGGATGGGGTTCCGCATCACCGGCACCGGGGTCGTGAATGCCTCGAACGTCAACCTGAACGCCTTCGTCAACGCCGGGCTGCCGGATTACGTGGGCGGCGACAACGACATGTCGGTGAGCGAGATCGCCGGGACCGCCAGGCGCATCGTGTCCGCCGGCGCCTATGTTTCCGCCAACAATTACCGGGATTACAAGGGCGTCGAGCATCCCGAGATCGCGCCCCAGCCGGTGGGCGAAGCCGCCGAATGGTCGAGCCGGGGCCCGACCCTGGACGGGCGCGTCAAGCCGGATATCTCGGCCCCCGGGAGGATGGTCGTCGGCGCCCTCAGCCGGGCCGGGGTCAACCTGCACCCGTGGATGTACGATCGCATCGTGGAATGGCCGAACCCGCCCGACTTGACGGGACGGTATGCCGTGTCCGAGGGGACCTCGGTGTCGTCGCCGATCGTGGCCGGGACCGTGGCCCTGCTGCTGGAGATCGATCCCGGCCTGACGCCGGAGGAGGTGCGGAGCATCCTGACCCGGACGGCCTACAAGGACGCCTTCACGGGCCCCCTCGCCGCCCCCGACGCAGCTTGGGGATACGGGAAGCTGGATGCCGGCGCGGCGGTGCGGGAGCTCAAGGACGTGCCGGCGAGGGCCCCCGGCGGGATCGCGCGGGCCGCGAGGCCGCCCAGGGCGCGCTTCCTGGGGGGAAACCTGAGGGTTACGGGGTTGGCGGACGCGGTGATGGCTGCCGGGGAACTCTTCGACTGGCGGGGCCGTCGCATCGCGCGACTGGAGCGGCTGGAGAGCGGGGAGGCCGGGCTGTTCGCGGTCCGCGCGGGCCATCCCGGGCCGGGCGTCTATATCGCGGTGATCCGGGCTCCGTCCGGCGTCCACCGCCTCCGCGTATACAAGGACTGAGGTCCCGGAGGGCGGGATCCGGGGAGGGGAAGGGAAGGATCAGCGGCCTTGTCCTCTTCCCAAATTGCCGACTTCCGGAGTTCTCGTTCGTGGCGGAACTTCAGGTTGATGCGTGGCGATTCTCCGTATAAGTAACTTGTAAGATACCGGATTCGGATGTCGGACGCCGATTCTGCCATAGTATCCATCTTGCACGGTCCGTTCTCCGCAAGTTTCCGTTCCTCCTGTCGGCGGATCGTATTGCAGGGACAACTATTGTCCGCGGAAGGTAATGATATTTCCTTCGCGGTCGGAACCGACCGATATGAAGGGAGAACTTATGCGTGCACCAGTCTTGACGCTCCTGGCTTCCATGGGATGGAGCCTCGTCTCCGCCCAGAACGCGGAGCTCGTCACCGAGAACAGCCGCCGCGCCATCGTGCCCTGGACGGCGCGAAGCGCGGCGCCTGCAGCGGCGCGGGCCCTGTCCGGCCCGCCTTCGAGGCTCTACCATTGGGCGGCCTTCCAGGGCGCCCCCTCCGACGCCGACCGGGCCGCGCTGGAAGCGGCCGGCGTCCGCCTGCTCGGCCTGGCCGGGCGGCCCGGCCCTTATCTGCTCTACAAGGCCCGCCTTTCCGGCGATCCCGATCGCGCCCTCGAAGCCCTGCAGGCCCAGCCCGGCTTCGTGAACCTGCTGCCCGTCCTCCCCGAGGAGAAGGTCGACGCCAAGGTGCTGCGCGGACAGTTCCAGCGCGGCGTGCAGCGCGGCCGGGCCGCGGTCAAGGCCACCGTCTATTTCCATCGCCGGCTCGGCCGGCCGGAGGGCGAGGCCCTCCTCCGCAGCCGGGTGGACGAGATCCTCCCGGAGGAGATGCCCGGCATGTTCAACGTGGTGGCGACTCCCGAGCGCCTCCTGTCCCTGGCCGACCTGGAAGAGGTGGCGCGGGTGGAGGATTTCCAGGAGAAGCTGCCCCTCAACGACGTGTCCCGGACCTTGACCAAGGTCAGCGCCATCCAGGGGCCGATCCTCGACACCGCCACCTTCCCGCCCACGCGCGCCTGGAACTCGGGGCGGGCGTTCACGGGCGACTCCATCTGGGTGGCCGTCAACGAAGGCGTGGACATGAACCACCTGGATTTCCGCGAGAACGCGGCGGCCGGCCCCGTGCCCCGGCTGGCGGTGCCCGGCGACGAGATGGGCATCTCCGGCCACGGCACCCACGTGGGCGGCATCGTGGGAGGCAACGGGTGGAACAGCGAGCTGAACGGCAACGGAGGGCGCCGCTACCAGTGGCGAGGCGTGGCCCCCAAGGTGCTCTACATCTCCGCCTGGGACGCCGGCAACGCGAACAACCACAGCTTCATCTGGGGCGCCGAAGGGTATTACACCTACAACGACGCCACCATCGATCAGGCCATCAGCAACCACAGCGGCATCCTGGCGGACGCCAACAACGTCTCCGTCTGGGCCGCGGCCAACAACGGGGGCTATGGCGCCCAGTACGGGAACCAGCGCGGGTATTACTCCATGCTCATCAACGCCAAGAACGCCATCAAGGTGGGCTCGGTGAACCCGGACGGGCTCCGCTCCTCCTTCAGCAGCATGGGACCGATCCGGGACGGCCGCATCGGACCCGACGTGATGGCCCCGGGCGGGTCGGTGCTTTCCGTCGGGGCGTCCAGCCAGGGCTATGCCTGGATGGGAGGCACGTCGATGGCCGCTCCCCATATCACCGGCATCTCCGCCCTGCTCCTGCAGAAGTACCGCGACAACGTGCTCCGGCCCCGGGGCAACGGCGCCAACATCCATGATCAGCCCCCGTGGAACTCCACCATCCGGGCCATCCTGGTGCACACCGCCCAGGACATGGTGGACCTCTCCGGCACCTCCGGGACGGATCCCGACTTCGAGTCCAGCGGCTTCCCGAACCGCAGCCCCCTCTTCGGCGCGGGCCCCGACTTCGCCACCGGCTACGGCCTGGTGGACGCCCAGCGCGCCGCGCAGTTCGTGGACACCGCCCTGTTCCGCGAAGGCCAGATCGGGAACGGCCAGACCCTTTCTTACAACATCGCCGTTCCCGCCGGCCGCGCCAACCTGCGGGTGACCCTGGCCTGGGACGATCCTCCGTTCCTGGGCACCAACGACGAGACCGCGGCCTATGCCAGCAAGCTGGTCAACGACCTCGACGTCGTGCTGGTGAGCCCCTCAGGGACCGCCTACCAGCCCTGGATCCTCAACCATAACCTGCTCAACAACGGCACCATCCCCGCCAACGGCCTCGATCCCATCACTCCCGCGGAGATCCTGAACAACCCCGCCTACAAGGGCAAGGACAGCCGGGGCAACCTGGAGGTCGTGGACGTGGCCAACCCGGCCGCCGGCACCTGGCGCATCGAGGTGCGCGGCTTCGCCGTGACGGTGGACCAATCCCCCGAGGCCGGGGTGAACCAGGACTTCTCCCTGGTGTCCGACATCGCGCTGCCGCCCGCGGCCGCGCCCAACGGACCGGACCTCGTCATCTCCAAGCTGACCTGGACTCCGACGCGCCCCGTCCGGGAGGATAACATCCGCTTCCGCGCCACCCTCGTCAACCGCGGCAACCAGGCCAGCCCGGCCGGGACCGTGCACGGGGTGGCCTTCATGAACAGCTTCGGGACCCTGGAGACCGATGTCAGCCACACCCAGTCCCTGGCACCGGGCCAGAGCGTGGTGCTCTCCACCCAGGCGCCCTGGTACATCTACGGGACCGAATACGTGGTCGCCGATGCCGACCCCGGCAAACTGATCGCCGAGGCCAAGGAAGGGAACAACACCTTCTCGGGACGCATTCCCGTGCTTGCCGTGCCCGAGCCCTGGGTGGCCGAGGACATCGGCTCCGCCCAGCCCCCCGGATACACCAGTTTTTGGGGTGGTTCGGCCGGGCCCCAGCCCTTCTCCGTCTACGGAGGCGGCACGGACATCTGGGGGACCGCGGACGAGTTCCGCTTCGTCCACCGGCCCATGACCGGCAACGGGGAGATTCGCGCCCAGGTCTCGAACTTCTCGGGGCCGGATGCCTGGTCCAAGGCCGGCGTGATGATCCGCGAAAGCACCGCGCCCGGTTCCCGGCACGCCTTCATGACCCTGACCATCGGCAACGGCGTGGCCTTCCAGAACCGCGCCACGACCGGCGGCAACTCCGCCACCGTGGGATCTTCCGGCTCCGCGCCCTATTGGGTGCGCCTGGTCCGCTCCGGGAACACCTTCACCGGCTATAAATCCGCGGACGGCAATACCTGGACCCAGGTGGGTTCGGTGTCCATCGCCATGTCCTCGCAAGTGCGCGTGGGCCTGGCCGTCACCTCCCACCAGAGCGGCACCACGGCCTCGTCCGACTTCTACGCCGAGGTCTCGGGCGGCGTCACCTCCGAAATCACCGGCCGCATCGCCGATCAGGCCGACAACGGCATCCCCGGCGTGACGGTGAACCTCACCGGCAGCGCATCTTCCTCGGTCCAGACCGACGCTGCCGGCCTCTATACCTTCTCCAACCTCGCCACGGGCGGCAATTACACGGTCACGCCCTCCCACCCCTCGTACGCCTTTTCGCCCGGGAACGTCGTCCTCTCCGGGATCCAGCTCCTCAGCTCCGCCGACTTCTTCGGCACCCTGAACTCGGCCCTGCCGGTACCCTGGGCCACCGGGGACATCGGCTCGGTGGGGGTGGCGGGCTCCGCCTCCCACGCCTCCGGCACCTTCACCCTCCAGGGCTCCGGCGCCGACATCTACGGCACCGCCGACGCCTTCCGCTACGTCCACCAGGCCCTCAACGGCGACGGCGAAATCCGCGCCCGCGTCGCCACCCTGCAGAACACCCATGCCTATGCCAAGGCCGCCGTGATGATCCGCGACGGGCTGGCCGCCAACGCCCGGCACGTGCTGGCGGGGATGACCCCGACCAGCGGCGCCGAGTTCGTGCGGCGCCTCACCGCCGGCGGTTCCACCACCAGCTCCCAGGCCGCCGGCTTCGCGGCGCCCTATTGGGTGCGCCTCACCCGGGTCGGCAACGTGTTCACCGCCTACCGCTCCCCGGACGGCACCGCCTGGACCTCCCTGGGATCGGAAACCATCGCCATGCCCTCCGCCACGCGGATCGGCCTCGCGGTCACGTCCCACAACAACTCCGTGCTCAACACCAGCACCTTCAACGAGGTGAGCGTGCTCCCGGGCACGCCCTTCGCCGAGATCGACATCGGCTCGGTGGGCGCGGCGGGCAGCCGCACCGTGAACGGCGGCGGCGTGCAGGTGGTGCGGGGCTCCGGCGCCGACATCTACGGCACCGCCGACGCCTTCCACTTCTCCTATCGCGCTTTGACCGGGGACGGGGAGATCAAGGCGCGGGTGACCGCGGTGCAGAACACCCATGGCTATGCCAAGGGCGCGGTGATGATGCGCGACGGGCTCGGGAACAATTCCCGGCACGTGCTGGCGGGCTTGACCCCGTCCTACGGAGCCGAATTCGTGCGGCGCCTGACGGCGGGAGGCAGCACCACGAGCACGCAAACCGCGGGCCTGGCGGCGCCGTACTGGGTGCGCCTGACGCGGGTGGGGAACCTGTTCACCGCCTACCGTTCCGCGGACGGGGTGAACTGGACCTCGATGGGGTTCGAAACCATCGCCATGCCGTCCACGATCCAGGTGGGCCTGGCGGTGACCTCGCACAACAACAGCGTGCTCGGTTCCGCGACCTTCGACAACGTGCAATGAACGCGGGAAGGGCAGGAGCGGGGAGGGTGGAATGAGGTTCGCGGCGCCATCCGCATCGCTGATCGCTTCGGTGATAGCTTCGCTATCGGCCGGGCTGATGGCGGCCGCATCCACCGCATTCCCGGCAGCCGGGGAGGGGTTCGACGCGAAATCCGCCTCCGCGTCCTCGCCGGCGTCCGCCCCGACGGAGGCCTATATCGTGACCGAGAATACCCGCCGCCCCATCGTGCCCTGGTCGGACCCGGGCGCGGCCGGGGCGGCTTCCCTGCAATCCCATCCTACGGCCTATCATTGGGCCGCCTTCCGGGCGGTCCTGGACGAGCCGGCCCGGCAAAGCCTGGAGGCCCTCGGTGTCGAGGTGCTGGGCTTCGCCGGCCGGCCCGATCCCTATCTGCTCTACAAGGTGCGCCTCGCGGACGGCGCCGGGTCCATGGCCCGGGTCTATGCGTCCCTGCAAGGCATGACGACCTTCGTGAATCTCCTGCCCATCCTCCCCGAGGAGAAGATGAACAAGTCGGTGCGGCAGGGCCGCTTCCGGCATGTCCTGCCCGGAGGAAAGGCGCGGGCCACGGTCTTTTTCCACCGTCGAATGGACCCGGCCAAGGCGCAGGCGATGCTGGCCGGGAAGGTGGACCGGGTTTTCGCGGGACCGCCCGCGGGCTGCTGCCATGTCGAGGCGGCGCCGGCGCGTCTCGTGGCCCTCGCCGATCTGGACGAGGTGGCGCGGGTCGAGGATTTCCAGGAACAGCTTCCCCTCGGCCCGGCGAAGGGGAAACCGGCGACGCGCTGAGCCGCTCAGCCCCGCACGAACTCGACGGCGTTGCGGAAGATGCGGATGCCTTCGCCTTCGCCGCGCAGCCCCAGCTTCTGCCACTGGGGATGGTTGGTGGCCAGCATGTGGGCCTCCGGGTGGGGCATGAGCCCGAAGATGAGGCCGTCGGGGCTGCATACCCCGGCGATGTTGTCCACAGATCCGTTGGGATTGCAGGGATAGGAGTCCGCGCCGGGCACCGGGCATACGCCCTCGGGGCTGCAATAGCGCAGGGCCACCTGGCCGCCGCGCTTCAGGGCCGCCAATGCATCCGCGTCCCGGGGGACGAACTTGCCTTCGCCGTGGCGGATGGGGAGGAAGATGGTGGTGATGCCGCGAGTCCACAGGCACGTGGCGCCCGTGTCCGCGGAGAGATGGCACCAGCGATCCTCGAAGCGCCCGGAATCGTTGTAGGTGAGGGTGGCGGTTTGCGCGAAGCGGGCCCCGCCGTTGGCGGCGCCGCCGGCAGTCGCAGAGGTCGCAGCGGCGGTGGCCGCCCCGGGGGCTTCTCCGGGCAGGAGGCCCAGCTTGACCAGCACCTGGAAGCCGTTGCAGATCCCGATCATCGGCACCTTGCGCTCGGCGGCCCGGGCCAGGTCCTCGGCCAGGGCATGCTTGAGCTTGTTGGCGAAGACGCGGCCGCTGGCGATGTGATCCCCGAAGGAGAATCCGCCCGGCACCGCGATGATGTCGAAGTCCGACAGCGCGGGTTTTTTGGCGATGAGGTCGTTGATGTGCACGCGGCGCGCGTCGGCGCCCGCCATGGCGAAGCACTGGGCCAGCTCGTTGTCGGAGTTGATCCCGTATCCGGTGATGATGGCTGCTCTGGGTTTCGACATCGCGCTTACCAATCCAGGGGCCGGCGCCACTTTTCGAACCTCTCGTCCAGGCCGGCGGAGAGGACGGGGCCTTTCCCGAGGGGACGGCCGGAGCCGTCCGTGCCCGGGCGGCCGGTAGAGAGGATTTCCAGGGTGCCGGAGGCGTCGATCCCGCCCACCCGGGCGGCCGGCAGGCCCGCCAGGAGGGCCTCGAAGGCGGAGGCATGCTTCGGCGACACGGTGACCACGAAGCGGCTCTGGCTCTCGGAGAAGAGCAGCGGGCCGGCTCCCAGGGGCTCGTCCACCGGGACCTTGGCGAGGTCCGCGCGCAGGCCCAGGCGTCCGGCCATGGCCACCTCGGCCAGGGCCACGAACAGCCCGCCGTCGGAGCAGTCATGGGCCGACCGCACCAGGCCCCGGTCGATGGCCTCGGAGAGGGCCTTGTACAGGGCCAGGGCGGCGGGGGCGTCCACCTTGGGCACGCCGTTGCCGATGAAGCCGCGGGCGAGGAAGAACTCGGAGGCGCCCAGCTCGTCGCGGGTCGTGCCCAGCACGTAGACGAGGTCGCCGGGGGCCTTGGCGTCCATGGTGACGGCCTTCTCCACGTCGGCCATGCGGCCGATGACGGTGAACAGCAGGGTCGGCGGGATCGAGATCTTGTCCTTGCCCCGGCCGTAGTCGTTCTTCATCGAGTCCTTGCCCGAGATGAGCGGGATGCCGTAGGCGACGCAATAGTCGTACAGGGCCTGGTTGGAGCGCACCAGCTGGGCCAGCTTGTACTGGCCGTCGGGGGTGTTGTCGCTCTCCACCGGGTCGGGCCAGCAGAAGTTGTCGAGGCCGGCCAGGTCGCCCGGCCGCGCGCCCACCGCCACCGCGTTGCGCACGGCCTCGTCGATGGCGCAGGCGGTCATGTGGTAGGCGTCGATGTCGCTGTAGCGGGGGACGATGCCGTGGGACACCGCCAGCCCCTCCTTGCGGTCGTAGAGGGGCCGCACCACGGCGGCGTCGCCGGGGCCGTCGCCGCGCTCGCCCACGAAGGGCTTGATCACGCTCATGCCCTGCACCTCGTGATCGTATTGCCGCACCCAGGTCTCCTTGGAGCAGACGTTGAGCGCGGAGAGCAGCTCCAGGGCGTCGGCCTTGAGGTCGCGGCCGCTCCAGAAGGTGGGCGGCGGCTCGAGGTGGCGGGGCGGGATCCAGCGGGCCTTGAGGGAGAGGCGGGGATTGCCCTCGTGCAGGAACTCCATGTCCAGGCTGCACACCACCTCGCCGCGGAACCAGGCCTCCAGGCGGCCGTCGCCGGTGAACTCGCCCAGGTCGCTGGCCTCCACGCCGCGGCGCGCCGCCAGCTCCAGGAAGGCGGGCATCTTGTCCGGGGGCACGGCGAAGGACATGCGCTCCTGGGCCTCGGAGACGAAGATCTCCCAGGGGTCGAGGCCGGCGTACTTGAGCGGGGCCTTGTCGAGATGGATCTTGCAGCCGCCGGACTCGCGCGCCATCTCGCCCAGGGACGAGGACAGGCCGCCCGCGCCGTTGTCGGTGACGAAGCGGTAGAGGCCCAGGTCGCGGGCCTCCAGCAGGAAGTCGCTGAGCTTCTTCTGGGTGATGGGATCGCCGATCTGCACCGCCGAGGTGGGGGAGACCTCGGTCAGGATCACGGAGGAGAAGGTGGCGCCGTGGATGCCGTCCTTGCCGATGCGGCCGCCGGCCATCACGATGCGGTCGCCGGGCTCGATGGACTTCTCCCAGGACGGCTTGCCGCCCACCTTGGCGGGGATGAGCCCGCCCGTCCCGCAGAACACGAGGGGCTTGCCCAGGAAGCGATCGTCGAAGACGATGCTGCCGTTCACGGTGGGGATGCCGCTCTCGTTGCCGCCGTCCTTGACGCCGCGGTGCACCTCCTTGAAGATGCGCCGGGGATGGTGGAGCTTCTCCGGGATGGGCCCCGAGTAGAAGGGCGAGGCGAAGCAGAACACGTCGGTGTTGAAGATGGGCCGGCAGCCGATGCCGGCGCCGAGAATGTCCCGGTTCACGCCCACGATGCCGGTCATGGCTCCGCCGTAGGGGTCCAGGGCGCTCGGCGAGTTGTGCGTCTCCGCCTTCATCGCCACGTCCCAGTCCTCGGTCAGGGCGATGATGCCGGCGTTGTCGGTGAACACGCTCTTGAGCCACGGGGCCTTGGGCCGCACCGCGTCCGTGGTCGCCTTGACATAGGTCTTGAAGATCGACTTGATCAGCGTCGTCTTCCCTTCGGCGTCGGTGTATTCCACGTCGGCGGCGAAGATCTTGTGCTTGCAATGCTCGCTCCAGGTCTGGGCCAGCACCTCGAGCTCCACGTCGGTGGGGGAGGCGGGCAGGCCCGCCTGGGCGCGCCGCGACCGGACCTCCGGGCGGGCGTAATAGTCCTGGATGGCCCGCATCTCGGGGATGGTCAGGGCCAGGATCTTCTCTTCCGAAAGCTTCGCCAATCCCGCGTCGTCGGCAGGGAGGTCCACGGCGCGGACGGAGGGCTCATGCTTGAAGGTCACCTTGCGGGAGGCGGCAGGGATGCCGGGGGCCTTCTTCCACTCCTCCCGGGAGCGGATGAGATAGGTCTCGATCAGCGGATTGCAGAGCAGCTTGGTGGCCAGGGTCTCGGCCTGGGCCCGGTCGAGGCGGCCCCAGAGCAGGAACATCCGGCTGGTGTAGACGTCCTCGGCGTCGGTGAGGCGGCGGCCCAGGAGATCGGCGATACCCTCGCGGCTGGAACGGCCCACGTTGTCGGTGACGCCGGGCTTGTAGCCGACTTCGATGAGGAAGTCGAAGGCGTCGGCGGGGGAGGGGGAGGCGGTCGCAGCGCCGGCCCCGGAGGCGGTCGCAGCGGCGGCCGGGGGGGCGACCGGGGCGTCGATGGCGAAGCGCTCGGTGATCGGGTCGGTGAAGAGCTCCCGGGCGATGCGTTCCTTGTCCGCCGGGGACAGGTCCATGTCCAGCACATAGGCCGACACCGTGGCCACCCGCTCCACGGGGAGCTTCAGGTTTTCCTGTATCGAGGCGAGGATTTTCCGGGCTTGGCTGTCGGTGGCCGACGATTTCTGGCCGACTTCGATGCGGGTGAGCAAGAGGATCCCTTGGAAAGGCTTTTTACCGTACGGGGGTAAATTTAGCAACCCGGGGGCGGGCTGTGAACCCTTGGGGCTGGGGCTTGGCGGGGTGGGGCTGGGAAGTCGGAGGGCCGGTAAACGAGGTGGGCTGGAGGTGGGGACGGCTGGGAAAATTGAATCGAATTGGGTACCTTTACCTTCCCCCTAGCCTCCGTTCCCCCTACAACTGCTATGGGGCGCCACTTTGACGGCGCTGGTGATGCAAGCCTATTACTTGCTCGCGCCCGGTCTGTGGGTCTAGATTCTCCCGTCCCTCACATTGTTTGTTTGTGATGGTTGCGAAATGAATGGAGGTGAATCGGGGAGATTGGTGCGGGGATTAACTTTCTGTTTGTGGATTTCCCAGTTTTCCCGGACGGTATTCACTGCGGGATGATGCTTTCCGAACTTGATCTCGAACCCTTCCAAGGCGCGACGGTAGAGGGGTCCGGCTTGTTCGTAGTCGCCTTTACTAGTCAGGAGGACAGCGAGGTTGTTCACGCTGTTTAGGGTGTCAGGATGCGCTGGGCCCATGACCCGCTCGCAGGCCTCTAAAGCACGGCGGTACAAGGGTTCGGCCTGGTCGTAGTCGTTCCTACTCTTCAGGAAGGCGGCTAGGTTGTTCGTGCTGGTCAGGGTATCGGGATGCTCCGGGCCCAGGACCCCTCTGGTATTTAAGGCGCGGCGGTACAGATGTTCTGCTTGGTTGTAGTCGCCCTTGCTATTCAGGAGGACCGCTAGGTTGTTCAAGCTGATGAGCGTGTCGGGATGTTCAGAGCCCAGGACCCGCTCTTTAGCCTCCAAGGCTCGGCGGCACAGGTGTTCTGCCTGGTCGTAGTCGCCCTTGCTATCCAGCAGGGATGCCAGGTTGCTCAAGCTGGTCAGCGTATTGGGATGTTCCGGACCGAGGACCTGCTCGCAAGCCTCCAAAGAGCGGCGATACAAAACTTCCGCTTCCTGATACGCGCCACTCCGATTCTCCAAGAATTGTGCAAAGTCGTGCCCAAGTCTGGCTAAAGCGAATTGGTTGGAGAGACCAGAATTCTCGCGCTTCAGGAACAGCCTCATGTGTTCAATCAATAGCTCCCAGGCTTTCCATGTGACAGGGTCATTTCCATTCCTTGGCGCCCCTTCGATCAAAACGCCAACCGCCTCCTCCCAGCGCAATCCCCCTCTGCCATCGCTCTCAACCCTTCCCCGAACAACCTCCTGGACCAGGCGATGTACCAAGACGGTGTCCGGCGGTTCCGTTTGCGCCCGCGCCAGGGAAAAGTCCATCAATTCCGCGAGAGCCTCTTCCTGCTCCGGAAACAGGAAGCGCGGAATCGGGGCCGGGGAAAAATACGCCAAGACCTCGAGCAAGTCCCTTGCCCTTGGACTCAGCTGCTCAAAGGAGGTCTGCCATGTGGCGGCCACCGAGAGCGGATAGTGCATGCGCTGCTTGTCATACCAGGCGAGCGCTTTCTCCTTTTCCCTTTGCCACCGATCCAGGTAGGCCGGAAAGGATATTCGCCGAGCCGCAATGAAGGCGCCCGTTTGCTCCAAGGCCAGGGCCAACCCGTCCAGCTCCCTGGCAAGGCTTTCCAGTGCGGAGGCCTCCTTAGGGTGAGGCTGTCGAGACCCCTCGGTGCGTTCCCGGAGAAACTCCATGGCGGATTTCCTGTCGAGCACGTCCAAGGGCACGGCCTTGACTTGGCTGCTCCAGGCGTCCAACCTGGAGGTGATCAGCACATGCCCGCCTTGCCAGGAGGCAAGCTGCGCTTCCACCGCCTGCTTGGCCGGGACCGAATCCACATTGTCCACAATCAAGAGCCAACCGGGATGCTGCTGCAGCCAATGCTGAACGGCCTGCACGCGTGCTCCTTCATCCGGACTTTGGTATTCGGGCAAGTCCAGAATCGCGGGATCAGCAAGCCCGGCCAGGTTTTGGCGCAGGGTTTCCGGGGCATCGGCCTTGACGAAAAGGACAGCCGTGTACTCGTCGGCGAAGCGATGACCATATTCCATGGCCAGCCGGGTTTTGCCCACGCCGCCCAATCCATGAATGGCGCGGGGGGTGGTAACGGCCATGGCCTGGGTTTTTCCTCCGGCCAAAGCGTCATGAATCTTCCGCACATCCTCATCGCGGCCCTTGAAGAGCGGTCCCAAGGGTGCCCCGGGCAGGTTGAAGGGTTTCCAGGGGCGCAATTGCGGGACAATGTCGCGCAAATCGCCGATCAATTGCCCGAAAAAATCCTCGCGGTTCCTGAAGGGTTGCAGGTATCGGCCAATGCCTTGCAAGCGAATCCGGTGACACTCCTGGCTATCCTCCAACTTCATGCCATCTGGGCCATACACGAACAGCGGCACCTGGTGATGCCACGCCATGAAGGCCTCCCACTGGGTATAGGACATATCCGAAAAATCACCCAGAGCATTCCGTAAGGCCGGATCCCGGGAGAGGAAATTCGGCGTATTGCGAAGGAAATCTTCAACGGCACGGGAATCCGCCGGAGCTCCCGGCATGCCCCCGATAATGTGGAGGACGGCTTGGCAGGGCTTTATGTATCCGCCCAGCTTGTCCAAGGTATTATTGGGAGATTGGGAAAACTCTTCCTGGAAGATGACGTGGCAGTCGGCCCTTCCCAGGTACAGTTTCAATGCTTGGCGCAAGTCCTTGAATTCCTTGGACACGCAGGAAAGGAAAATACGCCGCTGGGTCATGGCTTTCTCCCGGATCCAATATGTAGATAAATCAATCCGGAATATGGATCACATTGGCCAGGGTGGGGTGCTCATGTCTGGTTCTTGAAAAGGTCCGGCCCTTTCACCATGACACGCCCCTCAGCAATTCGCTCAATGCGGATTGGACGCGCTCATCCTCGTCGCCTTTCAGCGAGAGGTAAACCGATAGGGGATCGGCAAGTCCATTGCTCCCAAACCGGCCTGGTGGGTAGGACCAGCATTCAATGCCCATCCAATCCGGATCCGGCGCATGAGTCAACATCTGGATTTCGTTTTTTTGGATCCGCCGGAACTCCTCCGCTTCGAGTGCGATTATCAGGGTGTCCGGCGGCGCCAGGTTCGAAAGCTCCGCCAGCGCACTCAAGCCGGCTTTCAGCCCGTTTCCTTTCGGCACAAGGGAGCTGGTGTACGCCTTTTTTCTCACAGGCGAGACTAAAAAAGGCAAGGCTGTCTCCCAAAGGGCCTTTTTGTCAGCGGGGAATTCCAGACACCTTTCCTTTCCCTTCACCGAATGTGTCCCTAAGCCTGCCTGTTCCAATTCATCGAAAGCGCGGGTCATGGTCATGGTCGAATATCCGAAGCGTTTCGCTGCATTGGTCGGCGTATCCATTTCCTTTCTCGGATGATAGAGGGCGTCCAACACCAAGACTTGGGTAGAAGGGCTGAAGTTGGGTTTGACGGCTTGGATTTTCCTGAAATGCTCCCTGAGGTCCAGGCCCAGCATCGGCAGGTACATCTGATTTCCCGGAATGACGAAGGGAATCCTCTGCTCGATCATGCGCCTACGGCCCAAGCTGGAAACCGCATCATTCACGAATATCACGTCCTGGCTCAAGCTTTCACGAAGCTTCTGCATATGCTTGGCCAGAGATGCCGGGGTCTGCTCCTCTCCGTCTTTCTGCACCATGAGTATGAAATCGGAATCCAGGATTCGGGCGCGATAAAATGCATAGAGGCCACGCAAGAAGAGGGGGAGCGATTTCCCACCCGCCAATTTCACCACCTTGGGATCCAGATTCAGCAACGCTCCCATATAGGCGGTAAGATCATCGGTCAGTCGATCGGTCTTCGTTGTCTCTGGTAACATTGTTTTAGAATGATAACATTAAGTATGTTATCATTCAATATTTGAGTTAATAAGTGATGCGTATCCCAACTCCCCCAAAAAACTGTCAAGTAAAATTATAGTGCACATACGCACACCATGTGCGAGCCGGATTATCTTCGCAGCATGCCCATGCCCCCCCTGGTCCAGGCCCTCATCGAAGCCGGTTTCGCCAGCCCGGCCGACGATTGGATCGAGGAGAGCCTGGACCTCAACCGGCGCCTGGTGAAAACCCCCTCCGCGACCTTCTTCATCCGGGTCAAGGGCGACTCGATGATCGGGGCCGGCATCCACGAAGGGGATCTCCTCGTCGTCGACCGCTCCGTCCAGCCCGCCCACAACCATATCGTCATCGCCGTCGTCGACGGCGGATTCACCGTCAAGCGGCTGCACATCGAGGGGACGCGGATCGAATTGCGGCCCGAGAACCCGGCCTATGCGCCCATCGCCGTCGCCGCCGAGGGCGAGTTGCAGGTCTGGGGGGTGGTAACCTTCTCGATACACGGATTGCACAATGTACGCCCTCGTTGACTGCAACAACTTCTACGTGTCGGTGGAGCGGGTGTTCGATCCCCGGCTGGAGGGGAAGCCCGTCGTCGTCCTGTCCAACAACGACGGCTGCGCCGTGTCCCGCTCCGACGAGGCCAAGGCGCTGGGGATCAAGATGGCCGAGCCCATCTTCGGCAAGCGGGAGCTGGTCCGGAAGGCGGGAGTGATCTGCCTGTCCAGCAATTACACCCTCTACGGGGACATGTCGCGCAGGGTCTCGGACATCTACGGGCAGTTCACCCCGGCCGTGGAGAACTATTCCATCGACGAGGCGTTCCTGGATTTCTCGGGGTTCCCGCGGCGCGGGCCGGGCGGGTTCGCCGCCTCGGCGATCGGAATCGCGGGCCCGGCGCCCGGCTTCGCCGGCATCGCGGCGGAAATCCGCCGGCGCGTGCGCCAGTGGACGGGCCTCCCCGTATGCGTCGGCATGGGCGCGACCAAGACCCTGGCCAAGGTCGCGAACGGGCTCGCCAAGCAGTCGGAAAGCGGGGTCCTGATCCTCGATCCGGACCAGAACAACGCGGCGCTCCTGGACCGGGTGCCGGTCGGCGACGTCTGGGGCGTGGGCCCGGCCTACGAGATCTGGCTGCTGGAGAACGGCGTCCAGACCGCCAAGGACCTCCGCGACGCCGACGACCGGTGGATCCGCAAGCGGATGGGCGTGGTGGGGCAGAGGATCGTGCACGAGCTGCGGGGCGTCTCCTGCATCCCCATGGAGCTCGTGGCTCCCGCGAAGCAGAACATGTGCTTCGCCCGGTCCTTCGGCAGGCTGCTGGAAAGCGAGGAGGAGATGCGCGAGGCCGTCTCCCACTATGCGGCCAGGGCGAGCTACAAGCTGCGCCGGGACCGGCTCCATGCCACCATGCTGCAGGTGTTCGTGGAGACCAATCCCTTCCGGCGGCAGGACAGGCAGTACCGGAACGCCTATACTGTGGGCCTTCCGGTCCCCACCAGCTTCGCTCCCGACATCATCGGGCATGCCCTGTCCGCCTTCGGGAAGATCTTCCGCCCCGGCTACAAGTACAAGAAGGCCGGCATCCTGCTCCTGGAGCTGGTCCCGGAGGACACGGTACAGCTCGGCCTCTTCGACGCCGCGGACCGGGACAAGTCCTCGCGGCTCATGGCCGCCTTCGACGCCGTGAACCGGAAGTTCGGCCGCTTCACCCTGAATTTCGCGGGGGGTCACATCCGCGACGATTGGCGCCCCCGCTACGAGATGCGGACGCCCCGCTACACGACGCGCTGGGACGAGCTGCCGATAGCCCTGGCGGGCTGAGCGCGCCGGGGATCACGGGCGCGGAAACGGGTATCAGGGCGCTAAATCAGTCTGGGCGCGTCGACCCGGGGCGCCAGGACTTCCGGCGAATCGTTCTTGTAGCTGTTCGCCAGGTCGCTGATGGCGTAGGCGTCCATGGCCTCGGCGGGCAGGGTCTTGAGCAGGGACTTGGCCGTCTCGAAGTCGGTGTCCTTGGAGAGCCAGAGGGCCGCATCGGCGTCCGACAGGATGGCCGGCATCCGATGGTGGGGGAAGGACCGCACCAGGTCGTTGGGCTCGACGGTGATCAGGTTGGCGCTCCGGAAGGTCTTGCCCTCGTCGTCCTTGGCGACGTCGTACACGCCGGCGAAGAAGAAGGGCTTTTCGCCCTTGAGGAAGACGTAGCGCGGGACGTATTCCTGGCCGCCCTTCAGCATGGCCTTGTCCGGCCATTCGATGAAGCCGCTGGCGGGGAAAAGGCAGCGCTGCCGACTCAGGAGCCGGGTCCAATATTTGTTCTTGGGGTCGGTCAGCGTCGCGTACTTGGAATTGAAGTGGGACTTCGGCGGTCCGATCCAGCGGAAGGACTTGGTGCCTGCCGCGGTGATGCGGAACTTGACCTCGGGCCCGGCCCAGCTGGGCAGCAGCCACCAATGGGCGAAGTCCATCTGGGGCAGGGGATCGTCGAAGACGATGGGGACGTAGTCGGTGGGGACGATGTTGTAGCGCTGGCGGTGGTATTTGTGGACGAAGAGATCCATCTGCTCCACCGACTCCTCCGGCAGGCCGGGGAGGGCGTCCTCGATCAGCTGCCAGAGCTGGCGTTCATCGAGCTTGTCGGTATATCTGCCGCACATGGGATGTCCTCGTCTCGGCGGGCCCGGGCGGGCTTCGTCCTACCCCAAGGTAAAGAGGATGGGGGTGGCCGGGCAAGCGGGAAAGCGGAAGCCGGGGCTTTGGCGCCGGCCGCAGGCGCCCCGGCGACCGCCCACGTCGCGTCGCTGGGAAATCCGGCCTCAAATTGATAGTTTTGCCGGGCGGGGTTCAGTCCGGGCGCATGCCGGGGCTCCCCCAGCGGCGCCGGATCCGGTGACCCCATAGCTCAACAGGATAGAGCAATAGTTTCCTAAACTGTTGATCCCCGTTCGAGTCGGGGTGGGGTCACCATCCGGATCCCCGAGCGGACTCTACTCCGCGTCGATGCGGAATACAGAGCACGTCACATTACTGACCGGATCCCAAATCCCCTCGCTCCTGCGCTCGGTGTTCTTGCAGGTGCGCGTATGATCGGGGGTGGCATCCCATCCCACCCAACTGGTATCGTCGGCAGTGCCCCGGAGCCAGTAGGTCCTGCCTTCGACCAAGGCGGTTTTTCCATTGCCCTCCAAGCGGATGGGCGCCACGGTCGAATCGAAAGGATGGAATCCTTCGGTCACCCGCCAGGATTCCAGCGTCCGGCCCGGCAATCCGTTCGCGTCTGCTTCGTCCAG
>CBILQL010000012.1:0-19089 GCA_966238865.1 uncultured bacterium | reverse complement strand
TGCCCGAATCCCAGGGGCCAAAAAATATGTCCGGATTTAACTTAGCGGCTATGGGCTTCAAGCCGGTCTTCAGGGCCTCGAGAATACTTGCGCAGTTAGTATCAGAAGGAATCCGGCCAGCGTCGGGCGCCATGGATCAAGGCAATGATTTCAAGGCGGCTTTTGCGATTCCGGTAAACGAGGATGAACGGCGTGCCAAGGACATAAAGTTCCCGCGTGGGCGGGACTCTTCCGGGCCGGCCGATTTCAGGGTGATGGGAAATCGTCGCTACAGCGGCTTCAATTCGCCCGATGACCTGGCTTGCGGCGCCGGGTCGTTCGGCAGAGATGTAGTCATGGGCTTGATCCAGATCGGAAAGCGCGAGTTTGGTCCAGACAATTTTCACTTCCGCCATTTGTCGAAGACTTTCCGGACTTCGGCGGGTTTTGCGAATCTGCCCGCATCGGCTTGGCGCAATCCCTCTTTGATATGCTCGACCTGCCAGCGATGAGCCTCTAGGTACCTGTCCACGGCTTCACCAAGGACCCAGCTGCGGTCCCGGTCGAGCGACTCGGAGATGGCGTCCAAGGCTTTCTTCTTCTCCTCGTCCAGACGAAAAGTAATCGTGCGCTTCCCCATGCCATAACTCCTTGTATGCTCTAAGAATACATCGTATTCCACGAAAATACAATCTGCATATGACAATCAAGCAGGCCGGTTCAGGCGTGGCGCCGGGCGGCGGGCGTGACCTCCAGGCGGATCAATTCCGAGAACCGGCGCAGCACCGTCAGGGAGGCGGGCACCCCGATGCGGTCCTCGGTGAGCAGGCGGTGGAGGTCGTCCAGGCCGGCCACCGGCGCGTCGCCGATGGCGACGATCACGTCGCCCTCCCGGAGCCCGGCGCGGGCGGCCGGGCTGCCCGGCTCCACCGAGATGACCAGGATGCCCTCCTCCTGCGGCAGGCCGTGGAAGCGCACCACGCGCCGGTGCAGGGGCACGTCCTGGCCGCCCACGCCCAGGTAGCCGCGGACGATGCGGCCCTTCTGGATGAGCTGGGAGGCCACCTGCTTGGCCGTGTTCACGGCGATGGCGAAGCAGATCCCCTGGGCGGGCCGGATGATGGCGGTGTTCACGCCCACAACCTCGCCCCGGGCGTTCACGAGGGGCCCGCCCGAGTTGCCCGGGTTCAGGGAGGCGTCGGTCTGGATGACATTGTCGATGAGACGCCCGGAAGTGGACCTCAAGGAGCGTCCCAGGGCGCTGGCCACCCCGGCGGTCACGGTGCATTGGAAGCCGTAGGGGTTGCCGATGGCGACGAGGAGCTGGCCCACCCTGATGGCGGACGAATCCCCGAGGGCGGCGGGCACCAGGTTCGAGGCGGTGATGCGGATGACCGCCAGGTC
Source organism: uncultured bacterium (assembly GCA_966238865.1). Lineage (GTDB taxonomy): Bacteria > Fibrobacterota > Fibrobacteria > UBA11236 > UBA11236 > CBILQL01. Next base: position 17,706 of record CBILQL010000012.1, on the reverse strand, counting down.
CGTGTCCGGATCGTCGCCGATGAGGCTGGCCTCGTAGCGAGACCCGTCCAGGAGGCCCACCTCGATGCGCCCGCCGCTGGCGGCGGCCTCGTGCACCACGTGGCTGTTGGTGAGGATGAAGCCGTCCGGCGTGAACACGAAGCCCGAGCCGGTGCCGGCCGGCCGGTCGCGGCCATGGCCATCGCCGTCGCTGGAGCCTTCCCGGCCATCGCGTCCCCCTTCGCCGCCCTTGCGGCCGGTATTCCCGTCCCCTTCGCCCTTGCCGGTTTCGCGGCTGCCGGATCCGCGCGATCCGTCGTCGGCGCCAGGCGATCCGGCGCCCGCCTTCCCGTGTCCGGCCCGCCGCGACACCTCGATGAAGACCACCGAGGGGCTCACCCGTTCGGCGGCCCCGATCACGGCGCGGGAATAGGCATCGAGGAGATCCTCGTCGGCGGAATTCCGTGCGGCGGCGTTCTGCACGGCGGACTTCGCGCCGGCATCGACTGCCTGCGCGCCCGTGCCCCGTGCGTCCGGCCCGTCGGGATCGATGCCCGGGGAACGCTCCCAATCCCGGACGGCCCCGCCGCCGGGGACGGCTTCGTCCAGGATGCGGATGGTTTCAGCTTGGTTCATGGCGACCTCCTCGGGATGAGAAGGGGCAAGCTCCGTGCCAGGCTTTCCGAGGCTCCGGCATGCGCAGCGCGGCCCGGAAACGGGGCGTCGACACGGAGGGGCCGGTGGCACGCGGGTGAGCGGCGTTTCGATCCGGATCGGTCCGCTGCGACCTGGATCAGGTCAGGTTGCGCAGGACGAGCACGAAGAGGAAGAAGAAGATGAACGCCGCCAGGTAGGCGACGTTCGCCAGCACGCCCAACACGGGAGGCGCCTTGGACGGGAGCAGGAAGGCCTGGCGCACGCCCAGGGCCACGCCGCCGAAGCAGAGGAAGCCGAGCCCGAACATGCCGACGAGCAGCAGGCTCACGGGCACCGTGCGCTCGGGGCCGTGATCCGGGAAGCCGAGGGATACCAGGAGGACGAGGAGGAGGAATTGGAACAGGAACACGATGGGCGGCATGAACAGGGAGGCGAAAGGATTGCCGTCGATCCAGGCGAGGATGCTGCGCAGGGACTTCATGCTCGCTTCCGGACGCTTCGGCGCGGAGCGGCCCCGGGCTAGGCCTTCTCCCAGGGCGCGTCGATGAGGATCTCCCTGCCCTTCACCTCCGGGAAGAAATCGCCTTCCCGGAAGGCGACATGCCCGCCCACTATGGTCGCGACCGGCCAGCCCTTGGTGCGCCAGCCGTCGTAGGGGCTCCAATTCACCTTGGTCTGCAGCTTGCCGTTCTCGATGGTCTTCTCCCGGGCCATGTCCACGAGGACGAAGTCGGCGTCCCAGCCCTCGCGGATGGCGCCCTTGCCCTTGAGGCCGTAGCAGCGGGCCGGAGCCTCGCACATCCAGCGCACCACGTCCTCGAGGCTGCACAGGCCCCGGTTCGCGCGGTCCAGCATCAGGGGCAGGGAGGTTTCCACGCCCGGCATGCCGGACGGGGACTGGGGATAGCCCTTGTCCTTCTCCTCCCGGGTGTGCGGGGCATGGTCGGTGGCGATGCAGTCGATGAGGCCGGATTGCAGGGCCTTCCAGAGGGCCTCGCCGTGGCGCTTCTCCCGGATGGGCGGGTTCATCTGGCCGTAGGTGCCCAGGCGATCGTACACCTCCGGCGCGGACAGGAGGAAATGCTGGGGGCAGACCTCGGCGGTGACGGGCAGCCCGGCCTTCTCCTGCGCCAGGATCTTCGTCTCCTCCTCGGTGGTCATGTGGAGGATGTGGAGCCGCCGGTTGTATTTGCGGGAAAGCTCCAGGGCCAGGCGGGTGGCGCGGGCGGCCACCTCCGGGCTGCGGATGAGGTTGTGCTCGTGCACCCGGGTGATGACCGGGAACTGGGCCTTGTTCTGCTTGATGAGGGCCTCGTCCTCGGCATGCACGGCGATGAGGCGCCGCCCGCTGGCGAAGATGCGCTCCAGGTCCTCGCGCCTGTCCACGAGGAGGGTGCCGGTGGAGGCGCCCATGAAAATCTTGATGCCGCAGACGTTCTCGACGGCGAGCAGCTCTTCCAGGTTCCCGGCGGTGGCGCCGATGAAGAAGTTGTAGTTGACCAGGCACTTGGACGCCGCGACGGCCTTCTTGGCCGCCATGAGCTCCCGGGTGGTGGTGGCCGGATTGGTGTTGGGCATCTCCAGGAAGCTGGTGACGCCGCCGGCGGCGGCGGCCCGGGACCCGGTCTCCAGGTCCTCCTTCCAGGTGAGCCCCGGATCGCGGAAGTGCACCTGGGGATCGATGGCGCCGGGCAGGAGATGGAGGCCGCGGGCGTCGATGACGCGGTCGGCCCCGGAGGAGGCCGGGGATCCGATGGCGGAGATGGCGCCGTCGGCGACGAGCACGTCGGCCTGGCCGGTGGCCCCGGGGGCCACCACGGTGGCGCCTTTGATCAATAAGGTATTGCTGCTTTTGGACATGGCGGGAGATAAGAGTAGCAATTAGCGGACGCCGGATGCGGCCCGTCGGCGGGCGGCCGGGCGGAAGCGCCTTGAACCGCCTTTAACCAGCGCGAAAAGCATGGTATTTTTGGGAGAGTGACGAGACGCAGGTTCTTCCGCAGGGATTCCGGCAAGGCGCGCGGCCAGGGCCGACAGGGTGATGGCCGCCAGGGCGAGGGTCGACGCGGGGAAGAAGGCCGTGGCGGCGATCGCCGGCGGGGCGGCGGGCGTCACGGCCGCGGCGGCCGCAGGGACGGCGCCCCGGAGCCGGACGATTTCTGGAGCCGGCTGCTCCGCAAAGGTCCCGACAACGACTTCCTGGAACGGACCGGCTGCCCCGCCTGCGGGGAGATGCCGGCCCGCATCCTCAAGCGGCTGGGCCCCACCTTCCTCCGCCGCTGCCGCGCCTGCGACATGGTCTACATCTCCCCCCGCCTGTCCGAATCGGTGCGCCAGGAGATGTACACCCGCAATCCCGGCCGCCTGGACTCCCCCACCAACCTGATGCTCCGCCACCTCATGGCCGAGCGCCTGCAGAACATGCACCGGGAGATGTTCCAGCTCGAAGGCCTGGCCCGCAACTCGGCCAGCCTGCTGGAGGTGGGATGCGGCTGGGGGCATTTCCTGCAGCTCTGCCGCCCCCATTACCACTCCGTCGAGGGCGTGGAACTGTCCCGCGAACAGGCCGCCCATGCCCGGGAGCGCTTCGACCTGGAAGTCACCAGCACCGACGTCCTGCGCCAGAATCTGCCGCGCAAATACAACCTCATCGTGGCCTGGGAGGTGCTGGAGCACCTCGCCTTTCCGACCCAGTTCCTGCGCTGGGCCCATGAGCACCTGCTCCCCGGCGGCCAGCTGATCCTCTCCACGCCCAATTACAACAGCCTGTACCGGCGCCTGCTGGGCAGCCGCTGGTTCTACGCCATCCCTTCCCAGCACCTCACCTATTACACCCCCGACGTGCTCAAGGCCCAGCTCAAGCAGGCCGGATTCGCGGAAACGCTGGTGTTCACCTCCGGCCGCTCCCTGCTCCGCGAGCGCTTCAACGGCCACAACCGGATCGACCGCCGCGCGGACGCCCGGGAACAATGGCTGGAAACCCTGCGCATCCGCGATCGCATCGAGGCGGAGCGGGCGGCCGTGACCTTGGAAACGAAGAATCCGGTGAAGCGGATCTGGAACGCCCTGTTCTGGCGCCTGTCCAACGCGCTGGTCGAAAGCGGCTGGGGCGACCAGTTGCGCGTCTACGCCCGGAAGCCTTGAGGGAAGGGGTTCCGGCCGGGGGGAAGGCGACGACCGGGGAACGAGCGGCGGTTTGAGCGGAGCGGGTGGGGGGAGGTAAAACGAAAAACCCCCAGGGAAGAATCCCGGGGCAGTCTCAACGCTGGGAAGCCCCTTGGGACTTGTCATCGTCTTCGAATTCGCGCAGCGTCATCTTGAGCTCGAATTCCTCGCGGTCGATGTTCTGCATGAAGAAAGGATCCCGGGAGAAATCCCGGGCCAGGAGCTGGCCCTTGATCTCCTCCTCGGCGAACTCGCCCGGCGCCAGGATGTAGATGGCTGGCAGATCGTTCTTGCCGAAGATGTCGATGTTCTGCAGGAGGTGATCCTTGAGGGTCTGGTTCTTCACCTTCTCCGAGGCGGCCTTGACCTCGGCTTCGTCCGCCCGGACATCGGCGGCGCCGAAGGCGGCCGCGAGCAGGGCGGCGCAAAGCAGTTTCCTCATGGGAGCCTCCTGGATCATATACTTACTATAGGTTGCGGTCCGGGATATGTCAATCCCTTATCCCGCCTCAGGCCCAGCGGAGCGAGGGCAGAACCGACACATCCGTCTGCCGGATGCCCAGATTCGCCTTCACCTGGGCGATGGCGGCCACCATGGCCCCGTTGTCTCCGCAATAGCGCAGGGCGGGGAAAATCGTCCTAAAACCGCGTTTTCGGGCTTCCTCGCCCAGCCTTTCGCGCAGGAACCGGTTGGCGCTCACCCCGCCCACCACGGCCAGGGTCTCCAGGGACGCCGAAGCCAGGGCACGCATGCTTTTCTTGACCAGGATCTCGACGATGGCGCTTTCCAGCGACGCGCAGACATGGGACATGTTGGCCTCGAGGAAGGCCGGTTCATGGGTCTGGGCGTAGCGGAGCAGGGCGGTCTTGAGGCCGCTGAAGGAGAATTCGAAGTTGTCCCGGCTGTCCAGGGCGCGGGGCAGCGGGACGAAATCCCGGCGCCCCCCTTCCGCCCGGCGGGAAACCGCGGGGCCGGCGGGATAGCCCAGCCCCAGCATCTTGCCGCATTTGTCGAAGGCCTCGCCGGCGGCGTCGTCGCGGGTCTTGCCCATCAAGGTGTAGCGCAGACCCGGATCCACGCGCACGAACTCGGTATGCCCGCCGGAGACAACCAGGCAGAGGAAGGGAGGCTTGAGGCCGGGATCCTCCAGGAAGGCCGATCCCAGGTGCCCTTCCAGATGGTTCACCCCCACGGCGGGCTTCCCCAGGGTCCGGGCCAGGGCGCGGGCGAAGGTGGCGCCTACCAGGAGCGGGCCCAGGAGGCCCGGGCCGCGGGTGAAGGCCACCTGATCCACCGCTCCGGCGTCCAGGGCCGCCTCGTCCAGGGCGGCGCGCACCACCGGATCAATCTTCTCAAGATGGGCCCGGGCGGCGATTTCCGGTACCACGCCCCCGTAGCGGGCGTGCATGTCCGCCTGGCTGTGCACGGGGTTGGCCAGCACCCGGAGGTGCCGGTCCACCACTCCGCAGGCGGTTTCGTCGCAAGAAGTCTCGATACCGAGGGTTATCACGCCGATCAAGATAGCACCCTCCCGGAAACCGGCCAAAGACGGACTGTACATTTCGACCGACAGGCGCGAGAATCAGACCCATGATCAGCTCCCCATACAGCCGGCAGGACCTGCTGAAGACGTTCATGCCCCTCTCCGAATCCGGCAAAGCCTATCTCGAGGTCCTGCTGGTGAACCCCAAGACCTCCAAGCCGGAGGGCCGCGGCTACTTCAACGATCTCGATTTCCTGCTGGAGGCCAGCGGCCCCCACGTCGGCCGCTACAACTTCTGCCTCAGCAATTTCGCCTACGCCCCGGAGCAGATCCCGACGCGGGCCTCGTGCAACCAGTTCGACCGCACGCTGCCGGACGTCGGCCAGGAGAACGGGCGCGCCCATTCCCTGTCCGTGGCGCTGCTCTTCAAGCCCGATCTGATCCGGGAGATGGGCGAGCAGGCGGGCGGCAACGAGCAGTTCCTGGGCATCGTCTACCAGATCGACGGCATCCTGGGCCGGCTCGGGCTCAAGAGCTTCAGCCTGGACTACTTCCTCACCGGCATGGTGGCGCGCTTCTGTCCCGCCGGCGCCCTGCAGCGGCGCCCGCTGGGGAAGACCGCGCTCGCCCAGGCGTCCAAGCGCCTCATGGAAGCCATCGAGAAGCAGATGACCACCCAGGAGCAGAAGCGCTTCGCCCTGGCGTCCGCGGTGCACGGCAAGCTGTGGGATCCGCTGCCCGGGCTGCCGGGCCAGTTCTCGGGCGGGGGCGCGGACGGCATCGTCGTCACCTCCTCGGGCGCCCTGCAGCCCGGCGAGGACTCGCTCTTCGCCGCCCTCCTCGAGGAGGCCCTGGACGGCAAGGGGTCCCGCGGCGAGCGGGCCTCCCAGGCCGAGCCCTACGCCCCCAACATCCACGGGCTCAGCCAGGGCTGGTCGGGAGAGGATTACGGGCAGGATTCCGTGTCCGACATCGGCAAGACCATCGAGATGGGCAAGAGCTTCTCCGCGGTCAAGGCGGACTCCACCGGCCGCAAGCCGGCTCCGTCCGCCCGCGAGCCCTCCAAGGAGGTGGTGAGCCACCTGCAATCCCTGGCCCAGGGCCGCTGGCGATGGCCGCTGGCCTCCGGCATCTTCAACCGGGTGCACCATGGATCGGGCTGCGGGGAGATGCTGCTCCTGCAATGCGATCCGTTCGCCGCCGATCTCGGGTTCAACTTCCTGATGCAATGCGCCGAAGGCCTCACCCGCGAGGGGACCGGGCAGATAGCCGTGTTCTCCAAGGGCCGCTCCGCCGGCGAGCTGGCCCTTCCGTCCCTGTGCCGCCACTACAAGGCCAATCCCCTGGACAGCCGGCAGCCGAACAAGTTCCCGGACGCCGCCGGCCTGGCCAAGGTGCACGCCTCACTGTTCCCGAACGTCCCGCACATCCCCGCCGTGAACCGCGAGGAGGGCCTGGACAACGTGGTCCGCTACCTGGAGCACGACTACCTCATCAAGCAGAAGAAGAACGGCAGCTCCCTCATGCCGCTGGCCATCATCATCGACAACATCGACGAGTTCTGGCAGGACAGCGACCTCGAGACCTGCAAGCGCCTGGCGGCCCTGAAGCAGCGGCTGCGCGAGGTCAACGGCACCCTCTGGGTGACCCAGTTCCGCCGCCCGGACGGCATCGCCGATCCGCGCGCCTACCACGGCCTGGCCGACCACGTGGCGGTCCTGGACCACGACGGCGGACTGGAGGCCGCCGAGGCCGGCCGGCAGGCGCGGCCCCCGCGGGCCGGCGAATGGGAGGCGGGCTTCCAGCTGGACCTCTCCCTGGGCAAGCTGATGCACGAAATCTCCCTGGTCAAGATCCGCTTCCTGGCCCACGGTTCCCACCGGGTCCTGCACGGCCAGTACGTCTATTACCGCAACGCCTACCTGTTCCGGGAAGTCCAGGCGACCTCGCAGGCGGCGCGCCCCGGCCCGCAGGACTCCGCCGCCCGCGCCCAGCCCGCGGCGGCGTCCGCGTCCGCGGTCATGTCCGCCGCCGCGCCGGCCTCCGCGGCGACGCCCGCTTCCGCGCCGGCCGCCCCGCCCGAGGCCGCGTCCCTCCCGACGCGCGGGGCCTCCCGCGACCCCTGAGGAGGAGGCCTGACCGGGGCTCGCGGCGACCCGGATCGGGCCTCCGAGGTCTTACGCGCCCATCCGCGGCCTCACGCGCCCCTCCGCCCGGCCGGCGTCCGGCGCCGGGTCCGGGAATTTTCCCCCGGATAATCGTATCTTTGCATCCCAGGGCTCGGTTCCGGGATGAAGCACCAGTTTGGATACCTTTTCGCGGAAGCGTTCCGCGGCTTCCGCTCCGACAAGTTCCTGACCGTAACCTCGGTGATAACCATCGGGATCTGCACCTCGGTGTTCGCCGGCCTCCTGCTGGCCTTCTTCCTGGTCCGCTCCCTGGGCGGCGGCGGCGGGGACGAGAGCCTGGTCCGGGTCTTCCCCTCCCCCGTCGCCGAGGATGCCGCCTCCCTCGAGTCCCTGGAGAAGCGGCTGCGCAGCATCCCGGGCCTCGACTCGGTCGTGTTCGTGAGCAAGGACGACGCCCTGATAGAATTCCGCCGCGACTTCGGCGAGGAGATGATCAAGTCCCTGGACTGGAACCCCCTTCCGCATTCCTTCCTGCTCTACCCCGCCGACGGCTACCGCAGCGCCGCCCAGAACCGCATCCTCGTGGACAAGCTGAAGCGCATGCCCGAAGTGGAGGAGGCCAGCTCCAACACCCTCTACCTCGCCTGGGTGGACCGCTGGCGCCTGCCGGTGCAGGTCGGATCGGCCATGCTCATGTTCCTGGTGGGAGGGGCCCTGTCCCTGATCATCCACAACGCGGTGAAGCTCAACCTCTATTCCCGCCGCGTGCTGGTGGAGAACATGAAGTACTGCGGCGCCGGCCAGGCGTTCATCCTGGCCCCCTTCCTGCTGGAAGGCCTCATCCTCGGAATCTGCGGGAGCCTCATCGGCGTCGCCACCCTGGCGTTCCTGCTCGGCCTGGCGCGCCTGATCTCCCCCGCCCTGCCCGGCCAGGTGGGTTTCTGGGGCGTGTCCGCGTCCCTGCTCGGCGCCACGGCGCTGATCGCCGCCATCGCCAGCACCCGCACGGTGCGGCAGTTCCTGCGCGGCGGGGCCTGAGCATGCCGAGGGCCCCAGGCAGGATGCCCGCCCGGCCGAGGCCGGCGGCGCGGGCCTTGGCCTGCCTCGCGGCCTGCGCCCTCCTGTCCCTCCCCCTTCCCGCGCGCGCCGCCCCCGCCCCGGAAGGCAAGGGCTTCGACAAGGAGATAGCGCGCCAGAAGCGCGAGCTCGACGATCTCCGGGAGCGGGTCGAGCGGGAGCAGAAGGCGCTGGCCGGCCTCAAGCAGCGCCAGACCTCGGCCCTGGGCCGGCTCGAGCGCCTGGCGGGGAGCATCCGCCTCACCGAGGAGTACCTGGCCAAGCTGGAAACCACGGAGCGCACCCTGCACAGCTCGGTGGCCACCGCCGAGCGGGACCTGGCGGAGGTGGAGGCGCGCATCCGCGAGCGCAACCGGGTGATGGCGCGCCGGGTGCGCGTGCTGTACATGCGCGGGAGCCCGGATCGGCAGCTGCTGGAGGGCTGGGAGCCCGGACGCGGCGACTTCCTGCGCAAGGTGTTCTTCATGAAGCGGGTGGTGCGCTACGACCAGTCCCTGCTGGAGGAGGGCCGGCGGGACGCGGCGAAGCGGCGCGAGGCCCTGGCCCGCCTGGACGCCCGCGCCCGGGAGGTGGCCAGCTTCCGGAGCCGCAAGGCCCGCGAGAAGGAGACCTTCAGCCGCGCCAAGCGCGAGCAGGAGAAGAGCCTGGCCGGCATCCAGAGCGACGTGGCCTCCAGGCAGGAGGCCCTGCGCGAGATGGAGGAGAACGCGCGGCTCATCACCGAGATCATCGCCGCCCTGGAGCGGCGCCGCAAGGAGGAGATGGCCCGCACCAGGAAGGCCGCCTCCCGGCTGGAATCCGGCTCCCGCTTCTGCCTGCCGGTGGAAGGGGAGGTCGTGTCCAAGTACGGGCTGTCCTACCACAGCACCCTCAAGACCACCACCAAGAACCTCGGGATCGAGATCCAGGGCAAGCCGGGCGGCCCGGTGAGGGCCGCCGTGAGCGGAGAAGTGGCGCTGATCACACGCATACCCGGCTACGGCATGGGGGTGATCCTCGACAACGGCTCCGAATATTTCACCATCTACGCCAATCTTGCCGGCATCAAGGTGCGCCCCGGCGGGAAGGTGAGGACCTGCGAGGAGATCGCCTCCGTGGGCACCCAGCCGTCGCGGGTGTATTTCGAGGTCCGCAAGGGCACCAAGACCCTGGATCCCATCGTCTGGCTCAAGTCCTCGGGCCCCTGATCCGGCCCCGCGCCCGGCTTTCCGGGCGCCCCGCTTTACTAGATTGATATCCCTGGGGGGCCCCTGCCCTCCGTCGAGGACGGCATGAAATACGCGTTCACCCGGACCACGGGCCTCGAGGAGGCCAAGGCGTTCCTCGTCCGCGCCCTGGACGCGGGCAAATTCCCCCACGCCCTGCTCGTCCACGGCCCGGAAGGCGCGGGACAGAACCCCCTGCTCCTGGACCTCGCCGACATCCTCCTGTGCGAGTCCGCCGTGGAGCGCCCCTGCGGGAGATGCGGGAGCTGCCTGCAGGGCCGCAGCGGGAACTCCGAGCGCATGCTCTTCCTGCTCCCCCTCGAGAAGGCAGGCGGAGACGGGGAGGATCGCCGGGAGCTCGAGGGCCCGCAGCTCGAGGAGCTGATCGAGAAGGTCCCTCGTTTCCTCGGCGACCCGTACGGCTACCGCCTTTCCGAGCGGGATCTCATCCGCATCGCCCAGGTCCGGGACCTGCAGGTGCGCCTGGGGTTCGCGGGAGCCGCCGGCCGTTCGCGGGTGGTCATAGTCCCCTGGGCCGAGACCTTCAACTCCGCCGCCGCCAACGCCCTGCTCAAGACCCTGGAGGAGCCGCCGGCGGGCACCTATTTCCTGCTCTCCTCCGCCAACCGCAAGTCCATCCTGACCACCATCCTGTCCCGCTGCAGCCACCTTCCGGTCGCGGCCCTCGAGGCCGGGGCCTTCGCCGCCGCCGTCGCGTCGCGCCGGGAATGGTGGTCCGGGGAGGCCGGATCCGGCGAGGGGCTCCCGCCCGCGCGACTCATGCCCTTCGCCGAGGGCTCGCTGGGCGTCCTGCTCTCCCTGCACCGGGGCGGGGGCGAGGCCCTGCTGGAGGAGGCCGCCGCGTTCGCGTCCGCCGCCCTCCAGCCGGACTGGCGCGCCTTCTCCGATTACCTGGACGACTCGGCCGCCTTCGACAAGCTGGATACGGCCGCGCCCCTGCTCGCCTTCGTCCTGCGCGCGACGCGGGCCCTGCACCGCCTGCGGCTCTCCGCGGGCCGCGCCGCGCCGGCCGCGCCGTCCCCCGGGGCCGCTCCCGGGCCCGTCCCGCTGTCCCTCTCCGCCCCCGCCGCGGAAATGCCGCGCTGGATCCCGGATGCCCTGGCCGGCCTGGGCTGGGATCCCTCCCTGGCCCCGTTCTTCTCCGCCCTCGACCGCGCCGAGGATCTCCCGGCCTTCGCCTCGCTGGCGGAGTCCATCCTCTCCGCGGTGCAGGACTATTGCAAGCCCCGCATGGCGGCCCTGGGAGCCTGGCTCGAGCGCGAGCCGAGACCTGCCGCGGCCCCGGGTGCGGCCGCTGCTGAAGTCGCGCCAGCCGCCGCGGCCCGGGGGCGCGCCGCCCCCGCCGGAGCCCGCCGATGACCGCCAAGCTCCCCGCCGCCGCGGCCGTGATCGTCAAGCCTTCGGTCCCCGAGCATCCCCTGCGCGAGCGCCTGTCCCGGGAGATCAACGGGCCCGGGTTCGTCGCCGACCTGCTGCTCATGCGCGGCATCGAGGAGAAGGAGCAGGCGCGGGACTTCTTCCTGGCGGCCCTGGGGGATTCCCAGTCGGTCCCGGAGGCGCAATGCCTGCTGGGCCTGGGCACGGCCGTGGACCTGCTGCTCAAGGCCCGCGAGGCGGGCGAGAAGGTGGTCGTGCACGGCGACTACGACGTGGACGGCGTCACCGCCACCGCCCTGCTGTACCAGGGCCTCAAGTGGTGCGGGTTCAACGCGGACTGGTTCCTGCCCAACCGCTTCGCGGAAGGCTACGGCATCAGCTTCGCCAGCGTGGAGAAGCTGAAGGCCCAGGGGGCCAGCTGGATCGTGAGCGTGGACACGGGCATCTCCGCCGTGCCCGAGGTGGCCCGCGCCAAGGAGCTGGGCCTCGGGGTGATCATCACCGACCACCACCAGGCCTCGGGCGAATTGCCGGCCGCGGACGCCATCCTCAATCCCAACCAGCCCGGATGCGGCTATCCCAACAAGGGCCTCTCCGGGGTGGGCGTGGCCTTCAAGCTGCTGAACGCGATCTCCCTGCGCGTCCAGGGCCAGACGGCCGAGCGCTTCCTGGATCTCCTGGCCCTGGGCAGCCTGGCCGACAATGTTCCCCTGCTGGGCGAGAACCGCCGCCTGGTGAAGGCGGGCCTGCGCCTGCTTGCCGCCTCGCAATGCGTGGGGCTGCGCGCCCTGATGGACCGGGTGGGCATGGAGCGCGGACGCGTATCCTCGGGCGAGCTGCTCTTCAAGGTGACCCCGATGCTCAACGCCATGGGACGCATGGGCAGCCCCGAAATCAGCCTGCGCCTGCTCCTATCCGCCGACGAGTCCGAAGCCGCCCGATACCTGGATCAGATGACCGAGGAGAACAACCGCCGGCGCAAGCTCGACCAGGGCATCACCGAGGACGCCCTGCGCCTCATCGAGGCCGACCCGGCCCTGCAGGCCGCCGGCTGCCTGGTGGTGGCCTCCCGGGACTGGCACGAGGGCGTGATCGGGATCGTGGCCGCGCGCCTGGTGGAGCGCTACCGCCGGCCCGCCATCGTCATCGCCGTCGACGCGGACGGCAAGGCCAAGGGCAGCGGCCGCACCGTGCCGGGTTTCAACCTGCACAAGGCCCTGGGGTCCGCCTCCCATCTGCTGGAGAAGTGGGGCGGCCATTACCACGCCTGCGGCTTCACCATCCGGGAGGATCGCATCCCGGCGCTGCGCGCGGCCCTGGAGCTCTGCGCCGACGAGCACCTCAAGGAGCGCGACTTCGCCCCCCGGGTATCCCCGACCGTCGAGCTGCCCCTCGGCATGCTCGGCGAAGACAGCATGGTCTGGCTGCAGCGCTTCGAGCCCTTCGGGCCCTCGAACGAGCTGCCCCTGTTCTATTCCGAGGACGTGGAACTGCTGGGACCGCCCCGCATCGTGGGCGAGAAGCATCTCAAGCTCACCCTGGGCGCCGCCCGCCCGGAATCCCCTGGCGCTCCCGAATCCGTCGGCGCCGGGAACGGATCCGGAGGCGAGCATGGGCGCCCGCGCGGCGGCCCCGCCGGCTTCGACGCCATCGGCTTCAACCTGGGGTATCTCAAAGGGTATCTGGACGAGCGCCCGCGCATCGCGCGGCTCGCGTATTACCCGGAGTGGAACACCTTCCGGGGCCAGCGGCGGATCCAGCTGCGGATCGTGGCGCTGGAGTGAGCGATCGCGGCGCTGGAATTGGCCGGCGCCGCCGCGGCGCTCAGCCCCGCCTCAGGCCGAGGCGGATTCCAATTCGCGCGACACGTGCAGGGCATCCCCTCCCGCCTCACCTTCGCGGCGGCGGCGGTATTCGGTGCCCCATGCGGAGAGCTGCTCGAGCACGGGCTTGAGGGACCAGCCGGTTTCGGTGAGGCTGTATTCCACCTTGGGCGGCACCACCGGGTACACCTTGCGGCTCACTAGGCCCGTCTCCTCCAGGTCGCGCAGCTCCTGGGTCAGCATCTTCTGGCTGATGCCCTTCACCTGGCGTTGCAGCTCGCCGAAACGCTTGACCCCGTCCTGCAGATGCCAGAGGATGATCACCTTCCACTTCCCGCCGATGACGGAGAGTGCCGTGGTCACCGGGCATTGGTTCGATTCGTTGTGGGCCATTTTGGTTTCCAATCAGTGTCTAAAAGACGAGAAACAATAAAGTGAAAAAAATATAGTTACTGTAAAATAAAAAACCAATCGGGCAATTCTTACCTTTCGGCCATGACTCCAGGGGAATGGCTGCGGAAAGCCTGCCATATGGCGGCTTTCGGCCCCGCCCTCCTGCTTCCCTGGCTCACTCCCCTCCAGGCCCTGGCGATAGCCGCCGTCCTGGTCGGCATGAACGCTTTCGCTCTCCCCCGCCTCCTTCCCGGCCTGTACCGCCCCGGCGATCCGGGCCGTGGAGCCCTGGAAATCATCCTGTATCCCGTGGCGGTGATGGCCTCAATCGCCGCCTACGGGATACCGGAGTCCGGGGGCCAGGGGAAACCGGCATGGTACCTGGTCCCGGCGCTGGCATGGTTCGCGCTGGCATTCTGCGACGCCTGGGCCGGAATCGGCGCCCGGCTGCTGCGCCGCGGCCCCGCCCTCCCCTGGAACCCGCGCAAGACCCTGGCCGGCGCGGCCTTCGGACTCCTGGCCTCCGGCCTGTGCCTGGCCCTGCTCGTCCCCGCTTTGGCGAAAGCCGGCTGGCCTTGGCCGGGAGATGCGGGCGCGCTCCTTCCCGCCCTGGCCTTCCTCGTCGTCGGCGCCGCCCTGGTGGAGTCTGCCTGGTTCGGCATCGCCGACAACCTGGCGATCCCCTTCGCGGTGTGCGTCGCCGTTCCGCTGCTGCCCTCGCCGTTCAACCCCGCCGGAGGCGTCCCGGCCGGAGACCTCCCGGAAATATCCTGGCCGGTACTTGTCGCCCCCGCCGGCTTCGCCGCGCTGGCCTATGCTTCACGGCAACTCACGGCCGGGGGCGCCGCGCTCGGAGCCCTGATCACCTTCGCGCTCCTCCTCGCCGAGCCGCGCCTCGCGATCTTCCTTGGGGGCTTCTTCGTCCTGGGGGTCGCCGCCACCCGCTGGCGCTATTCGGCCAAGGCCGAGCGACGCATCGCCGAGGGCCGGAAAGGCATGCGCGACGCCGCCCAGGTTTTCGGGGCCATGGGGGCCGCTGTATGGATGACGCCGCTCGTGCATGAGGACGTGCACGGCGCCCTGCTGGTCTGCGCGGCCCCGTTCCTCGCCAAGGCCATGGATACCGTGTCCTCGGAGCTGGGCAAGGCCGTGGGAGGGACCACCTTCTCCTTGCGCAGCTTCCGGCGCGTGCCTCCCGGCACCGAGGGCGGCGTGTCCCTGGCGGGCACCGCCTGGGGCCTCGCGGCCGCAGGCCTGCTGGCCGCGGCCGTGCCGGTGCTGGGCTGGGGCGGATGGGCGGAGGCGGCCGTACTGGTCGGCATCGCGTTCGCGGCCAACCTCTTCGAGTCCTATTGGGGCGAATGGGCCGCCCGGCGCGGGATCGACAACGGGCCCCATGCCAATTTCCTCATGACCCTGTTCGCGGCGCTGCTGGCGTGGGCCATCTGGATCGGATGAGTACCATTTGAACAGAAGAACCGACCGCCACTTTTCATAGTGGGATTTATATATGGCCTCGAAACCTCTACCGAATGATTATCGGGCGACTCCGTACTTGATTTGCCGTAACGCGATCGACGCGCTTGATTGGTACAAAAGCCCGGAAAGCATTGGCGGATCGCCGGTTTCCATTCATGTTCTCGTGGACGACGTGGATCAAATATACGGCAAGGTTATAAGGCTTGGTGCTAAAGAGAAGATGGCGGGCGAGGAATGAAACGCGAATAAGCCCGGACAGGCCCATCATAGGCCGTGGCGCAAGGATCAACAGACGTCCAGGACCTCCAGCTTGCGGCCCCGCGCGGTCCGCATATCCTCCGGCAAACTCTTCAGGACGGTCTCCCGCAGGGCGCGGCGGACGGCCTGCTTCCAATGCCCGCGCCGGCTCACCAGGCTGATCTGCCTCGCCGGCTCCGGCGACGAGAAGGATCGCACATGGGCCTTGATTTCCCCCTCGCCCATGTAGGCGGTCATGAAGGCCGGGATCAAGGTGTAGCCGTGCCCCTGGCGCACCAGGCGCCGCAAGGTGTCCAGGTTGCCGCTGCGGAAATGCACGTTCCGGAACAGGGACTTGTCGCCGTCGCCGAGGGAGCAGTAGCGGACCACCTGGTCCTTGAAGCAATGCCCGTCGTTCAGCAGCCATAGCCCGTCGCCGTCCAGGTCCCGCTTCGAGCAGGAGGCTCGCGACGCCAGGGGATGCCCCTTGCTGACGTAGAGCTTGAACGGCTCGACGTACAGGGGCTCCTCGGCGAAGCCCTCGGCGCCCAACGGCGTGGCCAGGACGGCCGCATCCAGCCGATCCTCGCGCAGCGCGGCCAGGGAAGACTCGGTGGTCAGCTCGTCGATGGAAAGCTCCACCTTGGGGAACTTCCGGGAGAAGGCCTCGATGAACTGGGGAACCAGGGTGGCGGCCACGGTCGGGATCACGGCCAGGCGGAACGGGCCGGAGACCTCGCCGGTCCTCGCCTTGGCTATTTCCTTGAGGCGGCGATGCTCGCGCAGGATGAGGCGGGCCTGATCGATGAAGGCCTCGCCCTCCGGGGTGGGGACCACCGGCTTCTTGTCGCGGTCGAAGATGGGGAGGCCGAGCTCCTCCTCGGCCTTGGCGATCTGCTGGCTCAGGGTGGGCTGGGTGACGAAGCAGGCCTTGGCGGCCTTCCCGAAATGCCGGTGATCGGCGACGGCGACGAGGTATTCGAGCTGGACGAGGCTGGGCATATATCCTCCAGGTGCCGGCCCGCCCCCGGGCCGCCGGGCCCTCCGCAAATCCGATAAGGCGGGCCTATCATAGATTGATATTATCAAATGTACAAAACGATAGGTTCGTTGGATATTCATCCTCGTACCCAGGCCGGACCCCGCGGGGGCCCGGCGCAAACAACCCAAGGCCCGCGAGGGCGGAAGGATATCGAACATGCAGACCCTCATCAACAGCCCCATCGTCGATTTCAAGGTCCAGGCCTACGTGGACGGCCAGTTCAGGACCGTGGCCCGGGAGGACCTCCGCGGCGAATGGTCCGTCTTCTTCTTCTACCCGGCCGACTTCACCTTCGTCTGCCCCACCGAGTTGGGGGACATGGCCGACAAGTACGACGCGTTCCAGAAGATGGGCGTCGAGATCTACTCCGTCAGCACCGACACCCACTTCGTGCACAAGGCCTGGCACGACGCCTCGGACACCGTGAAGAAGATCCGCTACCCCATGCTGGCCGACCCCACCGGCCACCTGACGCGGGCCTTCGGCGTGCACATCGAGGAGGAGGGCCTGGCCTACCGCGGCACCTTCCTCGTCGACCCGGAGGGGAACATCAAGATCGCCGAGGTGCACGACAACGGCATCGGCCGCAACGCCGACGAGCTGCTCCGCAAGGTGCAAGCCGCCCAGTTCGTGGCCGCGCATCCGGGCGAGGTATGCCCCGCCAAGTGGCGCCCGGGCGAGAAGACCCTGAAGCCGGGCCTCGACCTGGTCGGGAAGATCTGAGGCACAAGGATGTCGTGCGGAGCCGCCTCGGGGCGGCCCGCGAATCGAGGCGCAGGCATTCGCGCCGGAAAGGACAGCAGATGTTGGATGAGGCCATGAAGGATCAATTGAAGGAGGTCTTCTCCCGGCTCACGGGGAAGGTCATCCTGCGCGCCGCGCGCAGCCGCCACGACGGCCAGGCCGAGCTGGTGGAGATGCTCGAGGCCGTGGCCGGCCTGTCCGGCAACCTGCGTTTCGAGCTCGCCGAAGACGCCGAGTCGGAGCATCCGTACTTCGAGATCCTGGGGGCGGACGGGGAGAAGAGCATCGCCTTCCGGGGCATACCCGGCGGGCACGAGTTCTCCTCCTTCGTCCTGGCCGTCCTGCACCGCGACGGCAAGGGCAAGCTGCCGGACGCGGGCCTCGTCGCCCGCATCCGGGCCCTCAAAGGCCCCATCCGCCTGCGCACCTTCGTCTCCCTGTCCTGCGAGAACTGTCCGGAGGTGGTTCAGGCCCTGAACCTGATGGCCGTCCTGCATCCCGACTTCCGCCACGAGACCGTGGACGGGGCGGTGGCCCAGGCCGAGGTCGAGGCCCTGGGGATCCAGGGCGTGCCCGGCGTCGTGCACGGGGACGTCCTGATCCACTCCGGCAAGGCCCAGCTCCTCGACCTGCTCTCGGCCCTGGAGGCCGCCTTCGGCAAGGTCCCGGAGGCCGTCCGCGCGGAGAGCCTGGGCCTCTTCGACGTGGCCGTGATCGGCGGGGGGCCCGCCGGGGCCTCCGCGGCCATCTATTCCGCCCGCAAGGGCCTGCGGACCGCCATCGTCGCCGAGCGCTTCGGCGGGCAGCTGCGGGAGACCAAGGGCATCGAGAACATGATCTCGGTGGCCTACACCGAGGGGGCCCAGCTGGCGGCGCGCCTGTCCGAGCACGTCG
>CBILQL010000011.1:0-19188 GCA_966238865.1 uncultured bacterium | reverse complement strand
GCTGGAGCCGGAGGGCAAGTGGGGTCCCGCCGGATCGGCGGCGGTGGCTGTCAAGGCCGGCAAGGCGCAGGGGAAGGCCAAGCTGATTCCCGCC
Source organism: uncultured bacterium (assembly GCA_966238865.1). GTDB lineage: Bacteria > Fibrobacterota > Fibrobacteria > UBA11236 > UBA11236 > CBILQL01. Next base: position 19,094 of record CBILQL010000011.1, on the reverse strand, counting down.
CGGGGCGGGTAGGAAGCGGCGCGTTCGCGGCGGGAAGGGCTTCCCGCCGATTCATGCTGCGGGCTATACGGGGGCTCGCGCAAGCGAGCGCCGTGACGGCCGCACGCAATCAGTCCGATTGTTCATATACGGCAAAGAACCATCTTTAATGGTACGCATCTCTTCAATCATTTTTTAGGCCACCTTTTTTCTTTTCAGAATATGCTCATGAAGCAGGTCGCCAATATAGGTTTGGTACTTTTTCCCCGATTTAATGGCGATTTCTTTAATGGCTTGGAGATCCTTGTCGTTGATCCTTAGGGTAATGATTTTGTCCTTTGAAAGAGCAGCTCTTGCAGCATCCCTGTACTTGTCGCGCTCTTTCTTGGTCAACTTCATAATTTCGAAATTACCCTTTTGGATGGCGTCTTTTAGTTCCTTCTCAAACTTTGTCAGTTTCATATTATTTCATCTCGTATATTGTGAAAAGGAAAATGGAATCCTTTCCCTCTTTGAATGGGACCACCCATAGTTTCCGATGAAGTCTGACGATGAAACATTTTGGCCGGGATGATTCTTGCTTTTCACCTTGGCGAACTCGAACGCGTTTCTTTCGACTGCATCGGCAACCATTTCGAAGCCAACCCCTCGCTCCAACTTCAATTTAAGGTTCTTGCCGAGGTTCCATTTCAGCGGCTTCATTTTGGTTATATACGTACGTTGTATTTACATTCAAGGTGGCCCTCTTGGCTTTGTGCTTCAACCCCTTGGACAAAGCCAAATTTTCTGTATTTCGAGTTGGACATGGGGCGGATTTCCACTTGTTTCCATCGTCCGTATAACGCTCGGATGAGCCGTGAGCACCGCCGGAGGATACCTGGCGCCGGCCTTGCGCAAGCAAGGACGGTGACAGGCGGCGCGCAATCGGTTCGGTTGTTATACGGCGACGCAGTGCACTTTGGGGTCCGCACCTCTTTGTTCTTTCAGGCTGCTTTGGCCCGCATATACATTTTCAAGATTTCGTTGATCTTCGTCTGGTAACCTTTGCCCGATTTCTTAAACCAATTTAGGACCTCTTCATCCAAACGGATGGACACCATCTTTTTTGTCTTGGGCATCTGAATCTCAGCCCTTTTAAAAAAATCTTTGTCTAACGCCGGAATATCCGAGGTGTCGATTTCGGCTTCCTTCATTTTGGACAAGCGATTCCAGTCAGTTTTTGATTTTTTTGTAGTACGCTTCACTTTCATGTTTCGTGGCCTTTCGGGCAGATATAATCCGGATAATATCGGGGTCTCGCTCTGTAAAAGCGATGACAACAACTATGTTTCGAATTAATCCGATGCCAATCCAGCGGTCCCCTCCATATTCCTCGCGGGTATCCAGACCCGTGAGCATGGGCATCTCGAAGGCGGAGGTGACGTCCTCAAAGTCGATACGGTGCTTCTTGATATTGAGGCGACGTTTTGCCTCATTCCATTCGAAGCCCATACCTCTATATTGTATATATTTAACGTATATACATCAACAAGATGTTATATGGGCCAAATCAGCCTGAATTTTCGGTTTTTCGCCCTGAATTTTAAAACGCTTCGTAGCCCTTGTTGCCTCGTCATGCTGGGCGCCTGTTTGGCCCATGCCCAGGGCGGCTCCGCCATCATCACCTTGACGATGCCGCCGCCGGGAGGCGAAGGCTATTCCATGCTGCAGGACGGGGGCCTGTTCGCCGACGGCGCCGTCTCCGCCTACTACAACCCCGCTTTGTTGGCCGACCTGGAACGGAACACGGGCTCCCAACTCCATTTCGCGAACAGCCATCAGGACTTGTTGCCGGTGCTCCGTTTCGACGATATTACCCATCAATTCACCGGCCTGGCGGGCCTCCTGCCCGATCCCGTACATGGGACCGATCTCGGCGTGGGATTCTTCCGGAACCATGTGGAATTCGGCGAGAATCCCGTCCTGAACCGCGAAGGTGAAATCGTCGATTACCTGGATAGCCGGGAAACCGTCTGGGGCGCAGCCGTCGGACTCCGGCTGGGGATGCCGGTGAGCCTGGGCGTCGCAGCGAAGTTCTTCGACAGCTACCTGACGGATTATTTCCTGTCCTCGGGCGAGCGGAAACGCGCTCGGGCAAGTGGCTGGGCGTTCGACATCGGCATGCTGGCCAATCCCCGCCTGTCGCCGGCCGCCTCCCTGGGATTGCCTTGGATGGAGTTCGCGCCTTCGCTCTCGGTCTCCCTCAAGAACATGGGGTCGGACGCCTTCTACGTCGACGCGGAACAGGCGGATCCGCTTCCCAGGAAGCTGGACCTGGGCTTCGGGATCCAGGCGCGCTTCTTCGACGCGGTGGATTTCGAGGCGGCCACGACCCAGCAGAAGGAGATCCACCGGAGAGCCAGTTGGGGGCTGGCGCCTGTGTACATCAATGGGTATAGCATTTCCATCCTATGCGTGCGCTTCAGCGAGGCCTGGCTGAAAGATGATGTGGGAAAACGGGACGAGCGGCACGAAGGCTGGGCCCTGGAACTGGACATGCTCCGCCTCCACCGGATCTGGAGGCGATTGGCAACCAGGGATTTCACCAGTCCCCCGGCTGCCCTGGACAAGGGTTATCCCTTCGCCTGGACGAAGGTCCTGGGCATCCCGTTCCGGGCCAATCCGCGTCTCATTTTCGGGCGACGCAAAATCGACGGTCGCGATAAAGGCGTCCGGGAGGGGCAGGAGGCCGTCTTCATGTCCCTTTCGCTTTGAGATAGCGCCGCGCTCCGACCCTCAAGGGTCAACGAAAGGCGAATTCCACCGCCAGGCCCGTCGCCGAAGGCCCCCCCGCCACCCGCAGCTTGACCTGATCCAGGAAGACGCTGGCCGCCCGGAACTGGCTGCGGAGGGCGGGCATGGTGAGGAGCTCCGTGAAGGCGAAGGCGAACACCACGCCCTTTTCCACGCCGCTCCCCGGCAAATCGCGGTGGGCGGCAAGGTAGAAGATTTTGCCCGCGGCGAGGGCGAAGGCTATCAAGGGCAGGGGAGAGCTGGTGATGGCCAGGTCCCGATCGGGATGATAGCGGGCGGCGCCTGCGTACACCAGGTTGCCGGCGCCCATCATCGCGGCGGCGGCGGGCAGCGCGGCATAGGTGAGGAGGAAGAAGGCGTCCTCGGGGTCGCCCACGGGGCTTTCCGCGCCCATCTGTTCCGCGGCCCAGGGCGCGAGCAGGAGGACCGGAACGGAGGCCAGCCCGAGGATGAGCCCGGCCTGATGGAGATCATGGCCGGCCAGGCGCCGGAAGCGGAAGTCCTGGGCCTCGCCGGGAATCAGATCCAAGGTGTCGGCCGGGGCGTCCAGCGCCGGAGATCGGATCACGGCGGATGCGGGAAAGGCGGCCAAAAGTAGGGCCGCCAGGAAGTGTTTGCACGGCATGCGGCTGGAATAATAGGAACTTCAGCGGCCTGTTAAGGCCGGATGCCGCCGGATACCCGGCCCAGCCACCAGCGCAGGCCCACGAAGAGGAAGCGCCAGTTCTTGAGGAATTCCGGCGCCCGTCCTTCCACGGCATGGCCGGCCAACTGGGCGATGAGACCGAAGGTGAACAGGGCCGCGGGCAGGCGCCACAGGCGCGGCAGGAACAGGGCCAGGAGAATCAGGGGGAGGGATGCGGTAATGGCGGGAATCCCCGCCAGGTGCAGCCATTTGTTGACCGGATGCTGATGGGAGCCTTCGTACTCCTCGATCCACGAGGCGAGCGGCCTGTCTCCCAGGACGCTGAAACCTTGCACGGCGGATTCCATCATCCTTCCGGCTCCTTGGCTTGTCATCCCAATATGCCTTTTCCTCCGGCGTCTCACCAATCGTTCCTGGACTTGCCCTCGAAGTCCCCGAACTTGAGCCGGAAGTTGAGGGATGTCTCCGACAGCTGCCACTTGGAGTCGAGCGGCGTCACTTTCCCGGAAATCCAGCGGTAGCTGAGGCCCGGGGAGAAGCGGATATTGCGCGACAGGTTGTATTCGAGGCTGATTTCGGGCTCCATCACCAGGAAGCTGTTGTCGAAAGCGTCGTTCTGGGAAATCTCGTCCAGCGGCTCGGCCACGGCCGATCCGGCGCCTACCAGGAGCGACAGGGCCAGGTGGGTGCGGCTTTCCGGGTGGAAGATGGATTCCACGTAGCAGCCGGCGACGCCGGCCTGGAAACGCTCGCCTTGGGGATAATCCGCCTGCACATTGGTGAGCAGCCCGTAGCCTTCCACGCCGTAGCCGAGGATGGAATTGACGATGAACCCCACCCGGCCCCCGCCCCACACGCCGAATTGCTCGTTCGCGGAATTGAAGCGGATGGAGGGCGACAGGTAGGCCCCCACGCGGTTATCGTTGGCGTTGAAGAAGGTTTCGGCCTCGCCGCGGACGTTGGCAGCCAGGCCGAGCAACAGGGCACACATGGCGAGGTAACGCATGGCGGACTCCTTGGTCGGGACGGGTGACGGGGCAGGAAGTAAAATCCTTTCCGTCCGGGCCGGGCGGAAGCCCCGTGATGGTCTCGTCACGCGGGGGAGTCGGAAAAAAATACCAGGTCTTGCCGGCTTCGCGGGCAAATGGTATTTCCTGGGCATGCCGATTCTCGCACGTTTCATCGTCGTGGCCCTCAGCCTGTGGCTTGCGGCTTATCTGATACCCGGATTCCGCGTGGACGGATGGCTGACCCTGGTCCTGGCCTCGCTCCTGTTCGGGGTGGTGAACGCGGTGGTGAAGCCGGTGCTGATCCTGCTCACCTTGCCCATCACCCTGCTCACCCTGGGACTGTTCCTGATCGTCCTCAACGCCGCCATGCTGGGCCTGGTGGCCTGGCTGCTGCCGGGATTCGCCATCGACGGCTTCCTGCCCGCCGTCCTCGGATGGCTGGTCGTCACTGTGGTGGGATGGGCGGCGTCGAAAATCCTGTGAATACGGCCCGCCGCTGTCGCGGTAGGCCGCCGGGATGCGCGCCGCGGTCGGCCGGGGTGGCCTGCTTCGCGCCGGTCTACTTCGCGCCGGAGACGCGGAAGTTGGTCTGGATCATGAGCCGGGAAGAGGCCACGCTGCGCTCGGCGAAGAAGATGTCCAACGCATAGACCTGGTCATTCTCGAGGCCGAGGGCGTCCAGGTCCACGGAGCCTTCCACGGCGGGATGCGTGCCGCCCAGGTCGAGGACGCGCTTGCCGTTGATGAAGATCCAGAGATCGTCATCGCCGCGCGCGGTGATATTGTAGCCCTTTCCCGAGGAGTAAGTGAACTCGCCGTGGAGCTCCAGGGTGAAGCCGTAATTGTGCTGGCTGAGGTCCACCTCGTCCTTCTGCCCGGTTTGCAGGTACCCGTAGGGGCCAGCGCCGGCATCGCTGGTTTTCTTGAAGGTGGAGCCGTTGTCCAGGGGGAAGAACGCGTCCTGGCGGAAGCGGAAATATCCGGCGCCGTCCTTGGTGAAGTTCATATCGTACAGGAAGGGGCGGTTGACGTCCTCGCCCCGATCCTCGAACCAGTCGCCGAAGCGATCCGGCGGGTCGAAGCAGCGGGAAAGGTCCGGCACCATGTCGGTGGCCAGGACGGGATTGCGGTTGTCCCCCGGGAAGGCGGGGTCCGAGGCCCCGTCGGTGGCCAGGTCGGCCTGGACGCTGGCCCCCAGCTCGTTGGCCTCGCAGGTGTAGCGGGTCTGGTTGAAATGGGGATGGGTGCCGGTGTTGTCGGTGGCGTTCCCTTCCCGGAAATCACGGACCTTCGCCTTCAGGGTGAAAGAGTCCTGCTTGTTGTCGTCGTCGTTCCGGTTCACGAACGGCAGGGAGTCGGCCACGTTCGAACAGCCCCAAAGGGTCAGGGCGCAAAGGGACACCTTGCCGATGGACTTCCAGGCAAACATAGATTGCTCCTTGTGTTGCGGCTGTCCCGGGGCGGCCTGCGCGGTTAGGCCCGTTCCGGAACGGTTTCGATTGCGGTTTGGACCGCCCTACGCATGTGAAAATAAACTTTCTCGGCGGGGAGGGTTGTAATTCGTCTCCGCCCTGTACCGGGAGGAAAAGCGGCGTCCCTGCCGACTCAGGCGCAGCCGAGCCGTCGTTCTGCCGGTGCGCTCAGGGCCTGCCGGATCCCCGGGCGGCGGAGAGCGCGCCGGTGAGGCCCAGCAGCGCGATCAGGGTCGCGACGACGGTAGGCCCCGCCGTCCAGTCGCAGCGCAGCGAGGCCTCCAGGCCCAGCAGGCTGCCGGCGGCGCCGAAGGCCCAGCCGAAGGCGAGGCTTTTCCGGGCCGAGCGGGCCGCGAGCAGCGACGCCAGTCCGGGCGCCACCAGGAAGGCGAAGACGAGAAGCACGCCGGCGGCCTCAACCGCCACCGACACCACCAGGCCGAACAGGGAATAGAAGGCGACGTCCCAGAGGGCCACGCGCCTCCCCGCGGCGCAGGCGGCGTCGGCGTCCTCGGTGATCTGGAACAGCGGCCGGCGCGCCGCCCAGAGGAGGAGCGCCGCAATGCCGGAGACGGCCGCGGTCATGGCCAGCTGCCGGGGCGGGACGGTGAGAATGGAGCCCGCGAGCATCTCCATGAGCGCCTCGGTGCCGGTAGCCGCCCGCTCCAGGAGGATCAAGGTCGAGGCCAGGGCGCCGGCATAGGTGAGGCCAATCAGGGCCTCGATGGGGATCCGCCTGCGGGAGCGGAACCAGGCGAACAGCAGCGCCGCGAGGCAGGTGGCGCCAAGGGAGAAGGCGAAGGCGGCGGGACGGTCCTCCCCGAAGCCCAGCAGGCGGGCGGCGGAGGCCCCGAGGGCCGCGGATTGGGCCAGGGCCAGGTCCGCGAAGATGACGCCCCGGCGCACCACGTGATGGCCGAAGGCGCCGAGGATGCCGGCCAGGACGAGGCACAGGGCCAGCGCCGAGAGCATGAAGGGATATTGGAACAGGAGCATGTCAGCGCGCCTCCGGGGCCAGGGCCCCGACCATGTCGTCGAAATGCCGCCAGTAGTCCCCGGCCGCGGTCCCGGAGCAGGACGGCGAGAACCGGAGGACGCGCAGGCCCGCGTTCCGCTCCAGGAAGCGGGCGTCCTTGTCGGGGAAGTAGGGCTCCTGGATGAGCGCGCGCGCGTTTTCCCGCTTCGCAATCCCGATCAGGGACTGCAGATGGCGGCCCGAGGGAGGGATGCCGGGAAAGGGCTCCACCCGCCCCACGATGCGCAGCCTGAAGGCGGACGCGAAATACAGCCAGGAATCATGGTAGGTGAGGACGGCCATTCCGGCGAGGGGCGCGAGGCGGGCCTTCCAGGCGGCGGCGCGCCGGGCGTTCTCGGCCTTGAAGGCCGCGGCCAGGGAGTCGAAGAGGGGGGCATGGGCCGGGTCCGCTTCCTTCAGGGCGTCGCGGACGGCGTCGGCGACGGGGCCGGCATTGTCCGGGTCCAGCCAGTAATGGGGGTTGCCGTCGGGATGCACGTCGCCGAGGGACGCGTCCGCCTTCCCTTCGGGCTTGCCCAGCACGCGGACGCCGCGGGAGCAGTCCACCACCCGCAGTTCCGCGCTGCGCGAGCCGTCGACTACGGCGTCGGCCCAGGCGTCGAGGCCCAGGCCGGCCTTGAGGTAGACCTGCGCGCGGGAGACCTTGATCATGTAGGAGGGCAGCACCTCCACGGCATGGGGGTTGGCGTCGGCCCTCGCGATGGCGAAGACCTCCGCCGCGCCGCCGCCCACCGACGCGGCGATGGAGGCGAGGTCCGGGATGGACGCCGCGACCTTCACCCTGGCCTCCGCGGGGGAGAAGGCCGGCAGTGCGGCCGCCATCAGGCGGAGGAGGGCCTTGGCGGCCGCCGCGGAAGGCGCGGGACGCACGGGATGGGCCGTATGCGCGGGATGGTCCGTCTTTTCCATGGCATCCTCCTCAGAATCTGTGGGGCTTGTGGGGCCCCATGCTGAAGGTGAATTGCAGGGCCAGGACGGGATGACCATCCCGGCCTTCGGGTAGGACGTGCCGGTAGCCAAGGCGGATCACGGTGCTCTCCTCCAGGATGGCAAGCCCGGCGAAGGCCATCAACGATCGATCGACCGAAGCCGGATCCCCCTCCCGCTCAGCCTGATCATAGAGCAGCCCCAGATTCCAACGCCCGCGGTGGCTGTAGTCGGCGAAGGCGTAGAAACCGGAACGGTCCTCCTCCGTGGCCGTCCCTTCGGGGACCGCCGCCTCGGCCCCGTCCGTCCCATCCGCGCCGAATTGCCCGACCTTGGCATGGGAGCGGCGGAACGCTCCCTCACCCTGAAGCACTAGCCGCGAAGAGCCCGGCAGGTAGAGCTTGATCTTGAGGTCGGCGCCCCCCAGGTATCCCCGCAGCTCCCCGGCCGCGTCGTCGATGCCGGTGGCTCCCGAGATCCCGGCCTCCAACGCGCCCTTCGAGCCCAGCTCGACGCTGTGGCTCCAGCGTCCCAGCCAACCCGGACGGGACGCATCCTGTTCCGGATGGAAGCTGCCGCCGCCGAGCAGGTCGACGGAAAGGGTGGAGGCCCAATCTCCCGGGGTGGGGAGCAGGATCGAGGCCTGCACGGCCACGTCGTTGAAGCCCTCCTCGCCGCCTGGCAGCAGGGAGGCCCAGGCGCGGGGAGTTTCCAGGAAGGGATAGGCGTGGGGATGCGCGGGGTTGAGGGCCCCGAAACCCAGGCGGTACTTGCCCGCCTTGAGCCCCAGCCCGAAGCGCAGCCCGCGGAGGACGGATGCATAGGCCTCCTCCATCTCGAAGCCTTCCTCGCCGGCGGCCACGGTGAAATACCCTTTGAAGAAGGGATTGAGCGCGGCCTCAAGGAGGATTTCCGTTTCGCCCAGGGACAGGGAAGGCTCTCCTTCGTCCGGCGAAGCCGGATCGCCGGTGAAGCCGCCGAATACCTGCCCGACAACGGAGAGATCGGGATTGACGGAACCCGCGGACAAGGGGACGGCGCACAGGGCGCCCATGATAAAAGCCATGGCGCCTCGCAGGGCGGGGCCCGGGGGTAGGACAGGTCGATGGGAACGATGCGTTAAGGACATGCAGCCTCCGAACGGAACTGGATCGATAGGTGTCCGGGATCCCCCTGGCAGGACGGCTTCCCGGCCGCTGCCGGGCGTTGCCGATACTGTCCCGGGATCCGGGATGGTGCGGACGGCGGGAAGCCGCCGCGGACGGATGGCGCGCGCCCTCAGGACGGTAGCGTCCGGAGGACGTCGCGATCCGATCATGGACGGACGCGGGCGGAAGCCGGCGGCCGGCGGGATCGGAATCCGGATCGGTTCAGGCGGAGGGCGGGCCGCGGGACTCGTAGGCGGCGGGAAGGAGGCGTAGGGCTTGCGGAGAGTCGTCGACGGGAGGCAGTGCCGCGACCGGGGGCAAGGAGACCTCAAGGGTCGGGACAGGGGCCTCGCAGGCATTGGCGGACGCCTGGCAGAGCTGGCAGGAGCCATGGGGCTCCCCGTCGACATGCGCATGGGATGCGGATAGGATCGTCAGGACGCCGAAGGCGTAGACCAGGAAGGCGGCCATCAAGGCGCGGACGCGAAGGCCGGGTTTTCGCCAGGGTAGGGTCATGCCGGGGGAAAATATACGATTCCGGCGCCGGCAGCACACTTTTCCACCCCTGGTACCGGCCCCATGACATCCAATTGTGCGTTGCGGATTCTCCCATCAGGCGATATCTTTCCGCCCATATGCGATTCCGGAGCTTGAAAGGGGCCCAACTCCGCTTCTATGCCGCCCTGGGTTTCCTGCTCTGGTCGGTGCTCCCTCATTTCTCCGCCTATGTCCATACACATTCCCGGGGGCAGGGCGGACACACTCACGGGAGTCTCAGCAAGTCGCAGGTGGAACTGGCCCAGCGGCTGGCCGTTTCCGCCGGGGAAGTGTTCGGAGACAGCGCCCTGTCCCCGTCCTTCGGCCTGTCGGAAGAGAACGTCCCGGCGGAGATCCAGGTCCCGCATGGCGCCGCCCTGTCCGGATCGCAATCCCTGCGGCACGGCCACTTCCAGGACGACGCCAATGCCACGTCGACACCCTGGACGCCCGGGGACAGGCTGATCCATGTTCCGCCCGATCCGGCCCCCGCCGCCTTCCCGTCCCATCCCCTGCTCCGCGCTGTCCGCGAGTCTCCTGCCCGCGGCCCTCCAGTCCTTCCCTCCTGACCCGCCTTGATCCTGCCCCTGTCCGGTAATGCCGGGGGGCCTTTGCATTTCATTCCCAGCCATATCAGGAAGGATATTTCCATGCGTGCTTTCGCACATGCCTGCGCGGCCATGATCGCCGCGGGCCTCACGGCGGCCGTTCCGGCCGCCCACGGCAACGTTTCAACCCTGGAAGACACCGGCTCCGCTGCCGGAGAGACCGCCGTTCCGGATTCCGCCGCCGATCCCGCCGCCCCCTCGGCTGCACCCGCGGTCGCACCTGCGGTCGCACCCGCCCCGGCCAACGAAGCGGCCGGTCCGGACAGCGGCATGGTCGAGTTGCCCGCGGCTGTCACCCGCGGGTTCCGCTCGTTCACCGCCGCCTCCAGCCAGACCATCCGCGATCGCGATCTCGCCTTGCGCGTGATGCTCAAGCCTTCGGACCTGCTCAAGGTGACCCCGGGGCTGTTCACCGGCCAGCATGCCGGGGGCGGCAAGGCCAACCAGTATTTCCTCCGGGGGTTCGACATCGATCACGGCACCGATCTCGCCTTGTGGGTGGACGGGATGCCGGTCAACAACGTCAGCCACGGCCACGGCCAGGGCTATGCCTACCTCCACTTCATCATTCACGAGCTGTTCGAGCTGGTGGAGGTGAACAAGGGGCCCTATTTCGCCGAGTACGGGGACTTCGCCACCGCCGGCGCGATGCGCCTCTCCACGCGCGAGGAGTTCCGGGAAAGCTTCGCCGAGCTGCGCGGCGGCATGTTCGGCAATTACCGCTTCCTGGGCCTGTATGCCGGCGACGACCCGCTGCACCGGCCGGTGCTGGCCGCCGAGCTCGCCCGCAGCGACGGACCCTTCGACCATCCCGAGGACCTGGAACGCTACAACCTGTTCTTCCGATCCTCGCTCTGGCGCGATGCCCACGGGTCCCTGGACCTGACCCTCATGAGCTACGGCGCCGACTGGAACGGCTCCGGGCAGATCCCCGAGCGAGCCGTCTCGGACGGGTCCCTGGATCGCTTCGGCTCCGTGGATCCCACCGAAGGCGGCAACTCCCAGCGGCACAGCGCCACCCTGCGCCTGCGCTCCTCCCCGGACGACCGCTCGGAATGGCAGGTGTCCGCCTACCTCATCAACTACCGCCTGGCCCTGTACTCCAACTTCACCTTCTTCGCCGCGGACTCGGTGAATGGCGACCAGATCGAGCAGAACGACCGCCGCATCGTCTCCGGCATCAACGCCCGGTACGGCGCCGTCCGGCGCTTCCTGGGACGGGACTGGCGGACCCTGGTGGGCCTCGACATGCGCAACGACGTGATCGAGAACGAGCTGGGGCCTTCCGTGGCGCGGCGGCGCATCGGCCGGACCGTGGACGCGGACGTCCGCGAGGGGAGCCTCGGCGCCTACCTCCAGGAGGAGGTGAGCCCCCTGCCCTGGCTGCGGCTGGTGGGCGGCCTGCGCGCCGACTACTTCGGCTTCGACGTCACCGACCGCCTGCAGGTCCCTTCCGAGAGCGCGCCCAAGACATCGGGAACCCGCTCGGCCTCCCTGCTGAGCCCCAAGGCCAACGCCATCCTCGGGCCCTTCTACCGCACCGAGCTGTATCTCAACTACGGCCGCGGCTTCCATTCCAACGACGCACGCGGCGTGGTCCGCTCACCGGACCCGGTGACTCCCCTGGCCGCCGCCGTCGGCTACGAAGCGGGCGTCCGCACCTCGATCCTCCCGCGCGTGGACCTGGCGGCCTCGCTCTGGGCCCTCGACCTGGAAAGCGAGCTGGTCTGGGTCGGCGACGAGGGCGTCACCGAGGCGCGCGGCGGCACCGAGCGCCGGGGCGTTGACCTCGAAGCGCGGGCGCGACTGCTCCCCTGGCTGTGGGCCGACGCCGACCTCACCTTGAGCAAGGCCGTGTTCGCCTCGAATCCCGGCAACGCCGACGCCGTGGCTTTGGCTCCCACCTTGACCCTGGCGGGCGGCCTGTCGGTGCGGCATCCGTCCGGCCTGCACGGCAGCCTGCGCCTTCAGCACCTGGCGGACCGGCCGGCCAACGAGGATGAAAGCCTCACGGCCCAGGGCTTCAGCGTGGTGGATCTGGGGCTCGGATACCGGCTGGGCCGCATGGAAGTGGAGCTGGCGGTCGCCAACCTCTTCGACGTGAAGTGGCGCGAGGCCCAGTTCGCCAATGAATCCCGTCTGCCGGGGGAGCCGGCCCTGGATCCCGGCAATCCGCGGGAGGATATCCATTTCGTCCCGGGCACGCCCCTCCAGGTCCAGGGAGGCGTGCGGGTGTACTTCTGAGGCCCATGGCCGATCGCCCCGCCGGAGATTATCTTCTTGTCCGACAACGTGGAGGTTTCCTTGGCGGACACGAAGCTGAAAACGAAGGACGTGGTGGCGGTGCTCAACCGCATCCTGGAGCTGGAGCTGGCCGGGGTGGTCCGCTACACCCATTATTCCCTGATGGTGTACGGATTCAACCGCATCCCCATCGTGAGCTGGCTGCGCGAGCAGGCCACCGAGTCCCTGGACCACGCCCAGAAGGCCGGCGAATGGATCACCACCCTCGGCGAGCATCCCTCGCTGGCGGTGGGCCCGCTGCTCGAGACCCACAAGCACAACATCGGCCAGATCCTGAAGGAATCCCGCGACAACGAGAGCGACGGCCTGGCCCAGTACGTGAAGCTGCTCCGCCTGGTGGAAGGCCGCCACGTCGCCCTGGAGGAGTATGCCCGGGGGATGATCCTGTCCGAGGAGCTGCACCTCTCCGAGGTGGACAAGATGCTCCGCTCCCCCGACAAGGCCTGAAGCCGGGCTTGTCCGGCCGCCGCCGGCCGATCGGCATCCCGCCCGCCCCAAAAAGCCCTTGCGATAAATCCGGATAGCCGGGGTTTGATACTAAGAGAGTCCGGCCTCGTAGCCGGGGGTGGAGCGGCCCAATCCAGAGGCCGATTTCCCCTGATTTCCCGATTCTATAGTCAGCAAGGACAACGGAGCCCATGAAGACCCCATTCCCCCGGAACGAGACTGCCCAATCCCCTTCCCTCCACTCCGGGGGCGAGGGGAACGCGTTCGGCAGGTACGATGACGCGAGCCGCGAGCTGGTCGTCGTCGATCCGCGCACTCCCACCAAGTGGATCAACTACATCGGGACCCTGGACTTCGGGGGCTTCGTCGATCAGACGGGCGGCCTCAACCTCTGCAAGAAGGATCCGGCGAACAACCGGGTGACCGGCTACCGCATCGACGCCCCCCCGAACGCGCCGCGGGGCAATACCCTCTATGCGCGGACCACGGCGCCGGACGGCGCCCGCACGATTTTCTCCCCCTTCTTCACGCCCGCCCTGACCCCCTTCGAGCGGTTCGAGTGCCGGATGGGGCTCGGCTACAACCGCTGGCTCGTCCGCATGCACGGCTTCGAGTTCGAAATCCTGGTGTTCGTGCCGGCGGGCGCGTCCCAGGCCGTCCTGGACGTGAAGGTGCGCAACGTTTCGGCGTCCTCGGGCCTGAAGCTGGATCTGATCCCGGTGGTCGAGTTCTCCCATCCCGACGCCCTCAAGAACATCACCAACGCCGATTGGGTGCCCCAGACCATGAAGGGCCAGGCGGCCGACGACGCCATCCTGCAATATCCCCATATGGCGGAAGGCCGTCGCGCCAACTTCCTGGCCGGCAACCGGCCTTTCGATTCCTTCACGACCGATCGGAACCATTTCCTGGGCCGGTGCGGATACGGGACCTTCGCCGCGCCGGGCGCTCTCCTGGACGAACGCCTGGACGATTACGAGGCCCCGCGGGCCGACAACGGCAACAGCATCGCCGCCATCCTCTACCGCCTGGGAACCCTGGAGCCGGGACGCGAGGAGAGGCTCATCCTCCAGCTCGGCCAGGCCTCCGGGGCCGCGGACCTGGCGGAGACCATCGCCCGCTACCGGGATCCGGCGCGGGTGGACGAGGCCTTCCGGGCCCTCGCCGGGAACTGGCGCGCCTACCTCGATCGCTTCCGCGACGTGAAGACCCCGGATGCGGACCTGGACCGCGTCCTCAACGTCCTGGGGCCGCGGCAGAACCATGCGACCTTCTTCTGGTCGCGCTACCTGTCCCTGAACCAGCTGGGCTACGGCGGGGATCGGGGCATCGGCGTGCGCGACAGCAACCAGGACCTCATGGGGGTATTGCCCTACATGCCGGAGAAGGCGCGGGAGATGATCGAGCGGCTCCTCAGCGTGCAGCGCCACGACGGCTCGTCCATGCACCAGTTCAACCCGCTGACCATGAAGGCGTCCATCGGGGAGGGCCATCCCGGATCGGATCAGGATTTCTACAGCGACGATCATCTCTGGAACGTCCTGGCCGTCGTCGAGTACGTCAAGGAGACCGGCGACTTCGGCTTCCTCGAGCGGAGCATCCCGTACTACGAGGAGGGATCGGGGGATGCCAAGTCGGGGCCGGTCCTCGAGCATCTGCACCGCGCCCTGGCCTTCACGGCGGGCAACCTGGGGCGGCACGGCCTGCCCAACCTCGGCTGGGCCGATTGGAACGACGCCTTCAACATGGAAGGCGCCGAGTCCGTCTTCAGCGCCTGCCTGTACGGCAAGGCCCTGCTGGAGATGCAGGACCTGATGGTCTTCCTCGGCGACGGGCATTCGGCCCGGGGCTATGCCGAGGACTACGCACGCATCAAGCGGAGCGTCAACCGCAACGCCTGGGACGGCTCCTGGTACGTCAGCTACATCGGCAGGGACGGGAAGCCGTTCGGATCCAGGGCGAACGAAGAGGGAAAGATCTATCTCTACACCCAGGCCTGGGCGGTGATGGCCGGCTTCGCGCCGCCCGATCGCGCGGCCCGCGCCCTGCGGTCCGTGCAGGAACTGCTGGACACCGAGCACGGCATCAAGGTGATGACCCCGGCCTATAAGGCCACCCTGCCCGGCATCAGCGCCTCGACCTACGCCCCCGGCCTCAAAGAGAACGGGGGCGTCTTCCTGCATCCCAACCCGTGGGCCGCCATCGCCGAAGCGATGCTCGGCAACGGCGACCGGGCCGTGCAGATCCTCGATCGCATCCTGCCCCTCAAGAAGCGGCCCGAGGTCTACGAGTGCCAGCCGGACGTGTTCGTGCAGAACATGGCCGGCGACGAGCATCCGCAATTCGGCCTCGCCCGCAATCCCTGGCTCTCGGGGACGGTCTCGTGGGTCAACCAGGCCCTGGCGAAGCACATCCTGGGCATTCGCCCCGCCTTCGATGGCCTGATCGTGGACCCGGTGCTGCCGGCCGGCTGGCCGGGCTATGCGGCCA
The DNA here is from genome assembly GCA_966238865.1 of uncultured bacterium. GTDB lineage: Bacteria > Fibrobacterota > Fibrobacteria > UBA11236 > UBA11236 > CBILQL01. The sequence goes on along the minus strand of CBILQL010000011.1, from coordinate 3,697 downwards.
CCCGCGTCTTCCGAGGCGTGACATTCCGCATCCGCGTCGAACGCGGCGAGGGGCCCGACACCTCCGTGTCCGTAGACGGGGCCGCCGCCGCCGGCGGCCTCGTTCCCATGGCCTCCCTGGCCGGGAAGACAGCAGTCGAAATCGTCGTCCGGCTCGGCAAGGCCGCGGCGCCGCTCCTCGCCCGGATGGCGCGGGCGAGCGATGCCCGCAGGGACGCGGCGGCGCAGGCCCAGGATCGGGGCCCGCTCCGGACGGAGGAGCTGCACACCCTCGACGGCGCCCAGGCCAAGATGATCTACCTCTTCCGCAAGATGGGCGTGCATGCGCAGGGCCTGTCGGCGACCCTCGACTTCCCGCCGACGGGCGTGGTGACGGGCGCGCCCACCCTGGCCACCGGCATCTCGCCCTTCGGCCAGGTGAACCACCTGCTCGATTCCGGCCGCTCCATCCGCTTCGGCAAGCGGATGCGCTTCGCGTCGACGCCGATGGTCACCGTCGCCCATGCGGGCGGCAGCGCCACCCGCCTCCTGACCAATCTGCGGCGCGAGGAGGAGGACGAGCGCGGAGAGGAGCCCCAGGCGTATCCGGACTCCCTGCCCGACGAGGCGGTGTCGGTGACCCTGGCCCCGCCCCTGATGATTTCCCGCTACGAGCTGGACGGGGTGCGCATCGTCAGGACCACGGTGTCGCCCGAGCTGGCGGGCAGCGAAGCCGACGTGACCGTGCCGGCCACGGTGGACGTGTATGAAATCGCCAACGCCTCCGCCGCGGAGCGGACAGTAACTTTAGTGATACCCCGTCCCTCGCTGGTGAACCTCGCCGAGAAGAAGCTCCGGGCCGAGCAGGACAACGCCTTCGGCAGCCAGGGGGCGACCCGCGATCACGTGCATGCGGAGTTCCACAGCGCCGGGGGCCGGGGCCTGGTCATGGGAAGCAGGCGCACGGAGGATCGCATGGCCATCGCCGTGCCGAAGCTCCCCGGAGCCTTCGTGGACGTGCAGCCGGCCTTCCGGACGGCCGCCTACAAGACGGATCTGCTCACGGACGGCCAGGGCCGGTTCACCGCCCGCAAGTCCCCGGAAACCACCTTCGAGTGCGGGGCCGCGATCGCTGTGACCGTGAAGCTCGCGCCCGGGGCGCGGATGGAAATCCCGTTCGCGACCGTGCTGGATTTCCCGCTGCAGGCCTACGTGGACGGGAAGGCGTATCCGCGGGCGTACACCAGGCGATTCAAGGATGCCGGGAAGGACGGAGACGCGCGCGTCATCGCCATGGCGGAATGGGCCCTCGCGGACCATCCCCGCTGGATCGGGCGCGCCCTGGATATCCAGGCGCAGGTCTTCGCGGCGGTGCGCCGGGATCCGGAGTACGCCGGCGATCGACCGGCCGCGGTGCGCATGGTCAACCTGCTCCTCAACGAGCTGTCCTACCTGCTGGCCAACGCGGCCATCTGGACGGATGAAGGGCCGGCCGCATTCCTCGAATGCTTCGACTATCCCTTCCTCAACTCCGCGGACGTGGATTGGTATTCCCTGCTGATGCTGATGGTCTTCCCGGACAAGGAAAAGGCCATCTGCCAGAAGTTCATCGATTCCATCCTGGAGGAGGACGATACCGGGACCAATTTCCATTGGCATGCCGCCAACGCCAGGATGCGGGCCGAATACGAGGAGTGGCGCGGCCTCAAGGCCGCCGCGGCGTCAGGCAAGGCCCTGGACCCCGGCCAGGCCGCACGCTTCGAATACCTGGAGACCCGGGCCGACGTCGGGGACGGGAAGCGCGGCTACCGCGGCCAATCCCTGACGCATATCCGCGGGCCGAAGAAGCTCAAGGGCAGCGTCAGCCACGACGTGGGCCGCCTGACCGCCGGCAACCCCCTGCGCGGGAACGTCAGCGAGTACGACTGGTTCAACACCAACTTCTGGGTGGATCTCTTCCCCAAGCTGGCCCAGCGCGTGGCCCGCGACGCCAAGCTCACCGGCGACGCGGCCTTCGTGGCCCGGAACTGGGAGGCCCTGCGCACCGGGTTCGCCTACTGGGTCGGGCTCGACAAGGACGGCGACGGAATTCCCGAGGGCAACCCCGGCGAGGTCAAGAACACCTTCGACAACATCAAGCTGTTCGGCTACGACTCGTACAGCGCCAGCATGGCGCTGGCCGGCTACAAATCCATGATCCGGATGGCGGAGACGCTCCTGGCCGCGGCCAGGAGCGACGCGGAGCGGAGCGGCCTTCGCGCCCAGATCGCCGATTACCAGGCGCGCTTCGCCAAGGCCCAGGCGACCACGGAGACGTTGTGGGTGAAGACCCGCCGCGCCGACGGGTCCGAGGGCGGATACTTCGCGACCTGCTATGATCCGACGTTCCGCCTGGAGGAATTGGCGGCAATCGCCGGGAGCGCCGCGTCCGCGGACCACGCGGAGCTGGAGCGGAACGGGTATGTCGCGCAGGGCGTCATCCAGGCGAAGTTCTGGGACGTTCCGTCCGAAGCCGACCTGGCGGGGAGCTACTCCGATCGCCGGGCCGTGTTTCAGGCGCTCCGGGCCCACAAGAGCTTCGACGTGTTCGCCAACCAGCTCGACGGCCTCTGGGCCTGGATCGCCATGGGCGAGGACCCGGGAGAGCTGATGGCGCCGGAACGGGTCCGGATGATCCTGGAAACCGTCTACGCCAACAACCGCGTCACCAACGGCTGGGCGACCCAGCGCACCGCCGACGGCGGGGAAGTGGAATCGGACCAGGGGAAGGACGTCTGGATCGCCACCAATTACGTCCTGGCCCAGATGCTGGATTATTGCGGCATGACCGAGGAGAGCAAGGAAGTCTACCAGGTCATGGACGAAGTGCTCCTGCAGCGGGACAACACCTCCACCTCGCCCGAAAGCATCCGCCCCGACGAGAACAAGTTCATCGTCAAGGGCTATCCGCGGCCCGGCGCCGTGTGGACCCAGTTGCCGCTGTTCTTCCTCAAGGCCCGGAGGCGGGACGGCGGGAAAAATGCGGCCGCGAAGCCTGCGACGGCCGCCACAGCAGCCACAGGTGCGACGGCTGGGGAACTGGCGGATTTCATCCGAGGGATCTTCAATCCTCCAGCATCTGTGCCCGCATCCCGGACCTCATTCCTGCCTGTATCCCAGGGCGAAGGCGGCCGGAGCGGTGAGAACGGCGGGGGATCCGCGCCCTGGGGCCGCAGCGTGGGCCGGCTCCCTTACGGGCTGGGCCGCATCCGGCCGGGTGCCGCGGCTGCTACGGTCATGCCGGGAGGCGGCGGAACCGCCGGGTCCGTGCTCGCCTAAGGCACGGTATCGGAGCGGTGTCCCCGCTCAGCGCGGCGGCCGGCCCGCATATTCCCGGTCGCGCCCTCCCAGGCGCAGCCGGAACTTCAGGCCCGCGTTCCGGAGAAGCGCGGCGGATCGGATGGTGATGTCATGGCGGCCGGCCGCATGCGCGCCGTCCAGCAGGGTGGCGACGAGGGCGCCGCGGGAATCGAAGGCCTCCAGGGTGACCCGGCCGGGGCGTTCCAGGAAGTAGGAGGCCTCGAGGCGCCCTTCGGCGGCGGAGAAGCGCAATACGGGCGCATGTCCGGACGCGACCGGCCGCACCGATGCGGACGGCGTGACGGTGAAGGCGCCGCTCGTCAACACGTATTCGGATTCGGCGCAGTTCTCGATCTGGCAGACCCGGACCCGATAGGACC
>CBILQL010000010.1:0-19437 GCA_966238865.1 uncultured bacterium | reverse complement strand
TTCGACTCACTGTACGTCGTCCCGGACAGCGCGGGCGGGGCCGGGGGCTCCAGGAACGGCTTCGCGGTCCGGGACGGGAAGTCAACACGCAGGTTTCCGGAACACCTGAGGTACCATAGGGCGCAAGGGGCGGTGGTGGTCCTGGAGAACGCGACCGGGGGCGTGCTGGCCCTCGCCGGCGGCGTCGACTGGCGGGAGTCCGAGTTCAACCGCGCGGTGCAGGCGGCCCGCTCGCCGGGATCCGCCTTCAAGCCCATCGTCTATGCCGCCGCCATCGACCGGGGCGCCAGCCCGGCCTTCCAGGTGGACGACGGTCCCATCGCCGTCAAGGACCCCGACGACAGCGCCAAGCTGTGGCGCCCCCACAACCTGGAATACGACTACGAGGGCCGGATGAGCCTGCGCCGCGCCTTCTACCGCTCGCGCAACATCCCGGCCGTGCTGGTGGGGATGCAGACGGGGCTGGATACGGTGGTGGACTACGCCCGGCGCTTCGGCCTGTCCCGCGCCATGCGCTCCGTGCCCGCCATGGCCATCGGCGGCTGCGACGCCACGCCCCTGGAGATGACGGCCGCCTTCGCCGCCTTCCCAGCCGGGGGCGAATGGCGCGAGCCGCACCTGCTGCGCAAGGTCGTCGACCGCAACGGGGCCCCCATGTCCCTGCCCGATCCCATCCGGCGGCGCGCGATGAGCGAGGCCGCGGCCTGGATCCTGTGCGGCATGCTGCAGGACGTGAACATCCGGGGCACGGCGGCCGCGGTGTGGGCTTCCGGCTTCCGCCACCCCTCCGGCGGGAAGACCGGCACGTCCAACGACTACCGGGACGCCTGGTACATCGGCTTCACCAAACGGTACACCGTCGGCGTATGGGTGGGCACCGACGACCATGCGCCTATGGGGCCCGGGCATACCGGCACCGACGACGCCCTGCCCATCTGGATGGACATCGTCCGGGCCCTGCACAAGGGGACCCCGGCGCAGGCCTTCGAGCGGCCGCGGGGGGTCGCCGACGTCGCCCTCTGCGCGCGCACCGGACGGGCGGCCCAGCCTTTCTGCGATTCGGTGCTGTACGATTACCGGGTGGCCGCCGCCGCCAAGCCCCTGCCGGCCTGCCGGCCCGAGCTGCACGAAGCCGCGGAGGAGAAGGGCGGGGAGCCCGAGGATCTGAGGGCGCGCAGCGGCGAAAGCCGGGAGACGGGGGCCTTCTTCAAGAAGCTGTGGAACCGATTGAAGATGCGGAAGTGACGGTGGAAGCTGCTTCGGGGGCCTGCGCTTCGGAGCCGCCTACCCCAGCGGGATTTCCATCCCCTCGCGGGCGAAAAGCACTTCCATGTCCGGGCTTTGCCTGGCGCACTTGGCCTTCACCTCGGCCTCGTAGCCTTCCAGGAACGCGTCGTCGTGGTTGGGATCGTGGTGGAAGACCACGTAGCGCTTCACCTCGGCGTGGCAGGCGATTTCGAAGCCCTTCTCCCAGGTGGAATGCCCCCAGCCGCGGTATTTGGAATCGTATTCCTCGGGCGTGTACATGCCGTCGTAGATGAGGAGGTCGGCGCCCTTGGCCAATCCGGCGATGCCCTGATCCATGCCCTTGGGCCGATGCTCGGTATCGGTGGCGTAGACCACCGAGCGGCCCGACTTCAAGCCGTTGAGCCGGTAGACCAGCACCCCGTTGGGATGGTTGCCGTTCACGCAATCCATGCGGGCGACCGGAGAGCCGTCCGGGCCGAGGATGTCGACGCTCTGGCCGGGAAGGAGATCGGAATAGGTGAACTCCGCGCCCAGCTGGTTCAGCGACACCGGAAAATTGGGGCCTTCCATCTGCCCGGCAAGGATTTGTCCCAGGGTATTGTCGGCCTTGCCGCGTCCGTGCACGTCGATCCGGAACCCGGCCGCGTAGCCGGGGCCGAAAAAGGGGAAGCCCTGGATATGGTCCCAGTGGACGTGAGAAAGGAACATGTCCATCTTGGGCTTGGTCTTGCCTTGCAGGATGGCGTTTCCCAGGAGGCGGATGCCGGTGCCGGCGTCGAAAATCACCAGATTTTCGCCGAAATCGACGGAAACGCAGGAGGTGTTCCCCCCATAGCGCACAGTTTCCTGGGAGGGAGTGGGAATGCTTCCCCGCACCCCCCAGAACCGGACCTTCATATCGGAAAACCCGTCATTCGCACCATTTTACCCTAACCGTCCGGAGGTTCACAATCAATTATTGCTAGAAATCCGGCATTCGAACGTGAGCCGGCTCACATGCCATGCCGGCGGAGAATATCGGCGGGGAACAGGGAAAAGAGGGGCGGCCGGGCCTCCCCAGGGCCGGTCAACCGCCGCGAAGTCGGTTACGCATCTCACTCGGCATAGAACTGCTTCAGCTTGGCCGTCAGATCCCCCAGGGGGACCTTGGAAAAGTCCTTGTCCTTGCGGAGCTTCCACTCGGCCAGGCCGCTTTGGGCGCCTCCTCCCTGGGTCGCGCCTTCCGCCAGGCCTTTCTTGCCCACCGCGACGCGTACGGGGATGCCCCACAGGTCCGCGTCCTTGAATTTCACGCCCGGGCGCTCGTCGCGATCGTCGAAGAGCACGTCGAAGCCGGCGGCCTCCCATTCGGCCACGAGCTTTCCGCAGGCCTCCATCACCTCCGGCTCCTTGCCGATGTTGACCAGGTGCACGTGGTAGGGGGCGATCTCCTTGGGCCAGATGGGGCCGAACTCGTCGTGGGAGTTCTCCACCGCGGCCGCCATCAGGCGGCCCACGCCGATGCCGTAGCAGCCCATGATCGGCACCTGATGCTTGCCGTCCTCGTCCAGGTAGGTGCAGCCCATGCTCTGGCTGAACTTGCTGCCCAGCTTGAAGATGTTGCCGATCTCGATGCCGCGCACGGCGCGCAGGACGGACTTGCCGTCCGGGGCCAGATAGCCGGCCTGGGCCTTGGCGAAGTCGCCGCAATGGGGCGTGTGGAAGTCCCGCCGGAAGTTCACGTTCTTCAGGTGGAAGCCCTCCTCGTTGGCGCCCCCCACCAGGTTGTTGCCCTCGCTCACCGAGAGGTCGGCCAGGACGAGCAGGTCCTTCCGGTCGGGCAGCGCCCCGCCGCCGGCGGCCACCGGACCCGCGTAGCCGGGCACCAGGCCGAAGGAGCGGATGAAGTCGTCCTGGGCCGGCAGCAGCCAGGGCACCTTCAGGTAGTTCTTGATCTTCACGTCGCTGGCCTCGAGATCGCCGCGCACCAGCGCCAGCACCAGGCGGCGCTGCTTCTCCTGCTCCACCTCGTACATCACCGCCTTCATGGTATGGTCGGCGGAAAGGCCCAGGAAGGAGGCCACCTCCTCGATGGTCTTCTTCCCCGGGGTCGCCACCTTCTCCACGGGCTTGGGCTCGCTCTTCGCGTGCACGCGCTGGAATTCGGCGATTTCCTGGTTGGCGGAATAGCTTCCGTCCTCGGAGATGATGAGGTAGTCCTCGCCGTAGCCGGTCTCCAGCATGAACTCATGGGCCACCTTTCCGCCCATGATGCCGGTGTCGGACTTGACCACGATGGGGTCGATGCCCGCGCGCTCGAAGATGCGCTGGTAGGCCGCGTACACGCGCTGGTAATACGCGTCCAGGTCGGCGTCGTCCCGGTGGAAGCTGTAGGCGTCCTTCATGGTGAACTCCCGCACCCGCACCAGCCCGCCGCGCGCCCGCGGCTCGTCCCGGAACTTGAGCTTGAACTGCCAGATCATGAACGGCAGCTGCTTGTAGGAGGAGAGGAAGCTCCGGGCCAGGTCGGTGACGGCCTCCTCGTGGGTCATGGCCAGCACCATGTGGTGCTCGCCGCGATCCTTGAAGCGCAGCAGCTCGGCGCCGATGGCGCCGTAGCGCCCGCTTTCCATCCACAGCTCCGCGGGCTGCACCAGGGGCAGGTCCACCTCCTGTCCGTCCACCTTCTCCATCTCCTCGCGAATCACGGCCTCGATGCGCTGGAGGATGCGCTTGCCCAGCGGCATGATCGAGTACAGCCCCGCGGCCAGCTGCTTGATGTAGCCGCCCCGCAGCAGGAAGATGTGGCTGGGCATTTCGGCGCCGGACGGGGCTTCCCGCAGGGTCTTGAGCATGGCCTTGGATACGAGCATTTCGGTGATTTCCTCGCTGGGACGAAGCCGTGCATCGGCGCTTCGCCGGGCCCAAAAGATAGAATTTCCAAAATACCGCCAGGGGATTAGGCGATAAGGGCGGGCCGGATTACCGCCTGACTTGTGCCTGGAAGCCGCCGCGTGCTACCCTGGTCCAGGGGACCGGGCCGCGCCCGGTTCCCGCGAATGCCATGATCTCTCAGCTCGCATCCGTATTCTCCAGCCAGGGCGTCGTCCTCCCGGACACCGAGCAGGTCGCATTTCCCGTCCGGCCCGGGAACGCAGTCCCGCACCCGGCTTCCCCGTCGGACTTCCCGGCGCGATTCGAGCAGGCTTCCGCCCGTCTCGAGCTGTCCGCCCGCGCCTTGAAGGCGGCCGAGGAGGCCGCCAAGTCCCGCGGATCGGCCGGCCGGGACGGCAAGAGCGGAGGCGTGGGAGCCTCCGGAACCGATGCCGACGCTTCCGGCGGAACCGGCCGAAGCGGAAAAGGCGCCGACGGCCGGCCGATCACCGAGGCGGAGAAGAAGCAGGTCGAGGAGCTGAGGCGGCGGGACCGCGAAGTTCGGGCCCATGAGCAGGCCCATCTCGCTTCCGCGGGCGGCCAGGCCGTGGGAGGAGCCCATTACGAGTTCCAGGCGGGTCCCGACGGGCGGCGATACGCCGTGGGCGGCCATGTGAACATCCGGCTGACCCAGGAGACGGGTAACCCGCGCGCCACCCTGCAGAAGGCCATGTCGGCGCGCGCCGCGGCCACCGCGCCGGCGGATCCCTCGGGCGCCGACCTTTCCGTGGCCGCCGCGGCCTCGCAGATGGCGGCCCAGGCGAGCCGCGAGCTGGCCCGGGAAGCCTCCGGCCGGAACGGAACGGACGGGGAGGGGCGGCCCGCCGGCCAGGCCGGCATCCGCAACCCCTATGCGCAATCCCGGCCCGATACGGGCCGCGCGCTCAATCTCCTCGCATGAAACGGCCCCCGGATCCGGGGCCCGCCTCGGCCGTGGAAGCGGCGGGCAGCCGGCCGCATCCGGCCTGACAGGCCTATCAGGCCTTGAGCGGCCAGTCCTTCCGCTTGCGCTCCTCGTAATCCGGCACCTTGCGCCGGTATTCCCCGTCCATGAAGGGCGAGGCCATGACGAAGTCGGCGGTGGCCAGGTTGGTCACCGCGGGGATGTTCCAGACCACGGCCACGCGCAACAGGGCGCGGACGTCCGGGTCATGGGGCTGGGCGGCCAGGGGATCCCAGAAGAAGAAGAGGCAGTCGATGTCGCCCTTGGCGATGAGGGCGCCTATCTCCATGTCGCCGCCGAGAGGGCCGCTCTTCACCCGCTCCACCTTCAGCTTGAGCTCCTTCTCCAGCAAGGTCCCGGTGGTCCCGGTGGCGAGGAGATCGTGGCGCGAGAGCTCTTCCTTGTGGCGCCTCGCCCAGCTCAGCATCTCCTCCTTCTTGTGGTCGTGGGCCACGAGGGCGAGTTTCTTGCGGCGGGGCATGTGCGCATCCAGGTATTCCAAAAGTCCTCCTTCCCGGACCTGCCCGGGAGCCTGCATCGGCGATCCCGCGGATGTCCGGGGCGGCTGGGGTGAATCGTCTCCCTTGATTGTAGCAGAAGGGGCCCCGCCGCGCACGCCGGGGTCCGGCCCGGCGTGCCATACCCCGAGAAAACCCTGAAAAAACCCTGAGAAAACTCCGGGAAAACGGGCGGGAATCGCTTAGGCCGGGCTTCCTTCGACCCGGCCGGCATCGGTAAGGACGCCTAAAAAACTATATTCCAGCGCTCTCCTATGGACGCTCCCGACCCGAGGCCCATCGCAGCCCCGCAAGCCCTCCGCCCCTCGGGCCGCCGCCCGCTCCCGGGGCCGCTGATGCGGTCCAATCCGGAACGTTCCGCTTGGCTGTTCGCGGCCTGCCTCCTCCTGCTTCTGACCCGTGCCCTCGCGGCGGATGCCCAGGTCCGGGAACTGAAGCATCCGGACGGCTCCCTCAAGGAACGGTACGCCTACGTCCTGGACGAGAACGGCAAGGAAGTGCGCGACGGCCTCGACGAAGAGTTCTACCCGGGGGGCGCGAAGAAGGGTACGCGCAATTGGAAGGACGGGCTCACCGAGGGTCCGGTGGTGTATTACCATCCCAACGGCCGCAAATCCTACGAGACCAATTACGTGAAGGGGAAGAAGAACGGCTTCGCCACGGTCTGGTACATGAACGGGCAGAAGCAATGGGAGACCACCTTCAAGGCGGGCAAGACCCATGGACGCTGGCGCGAGTGGTACCTGGACGGGAGGAAGAAGGTCGAAGCCACCTATGCCGAGGGGCTCCTGGACGGCGTGGCGACCTGGTGGCATGACAACGGGCGCCTCTGGCAGGAGCGCACCTACCAGTCGGGCGCGCCCGTGAAAGGCGCGATGAAGATATGGGCCAAGGACGGCAGACAGGTCAATCCGCCTGCGGGCGACGCCTTGGCGGTCGGCAGCGACGTCCGCCAGGAGCCGCCTCCAGAGATATCGCCGCCGTCCACGGCCATCAAGATCGAGAATCCCCGCTGAGGGAGGGAGAGTAGCATCCATGGCGAAAGCCGCCAAGCCATCGGGAGGCAAGGCCTCCAAACGTCCTGTCCCCGGCCGCGCCCCGGCCCGAAGCCGGTCCGCGTCCGGCAGCCGGCCCATGGTCGGCGGCCGACCGCTGGTCGGGATCATCATGGGGAGCATCTCGGACCTGGAGACCATGCGCGAGGCGGCCAAGGTGCTGGAGGGATTCGGCGTCCCCCACGAGATGAAGGTGGTCTCCGCCCACCGCACGCCCGACCTGATGGTGGAATACGCCAAGGAGGCGCAGGGACGCGGCCTCGAGGTGATCATCGCCGGGGCCGGTGGCGCCGCCCATCTGCCGGGCATGGTGGCCTCCCTGACCTCCCTGCCCGTCATCGGCGTGCCGGTCTCGTCCCGGGCGCTCAACGGCCTCGACTCCCTGCTGTCCATCGTGCAGATGCCCGGCGGCGTTCCCGTGGCCACCATGGCCATCGGCAACGCCAAGAACGCCGGACTCCTGGCCGCCCGCATCCTCGCCCTCAAGGATGCGCGCCTCGGCGCCGCCGTCGACGCCCACCGCGCCTCCCTGGAGCAGGAGGTCCGCGCCATGAACATCCCCGGGGCCTGACGTGGCGAATCCCGGCTATCTCGGACCCGGATCCACCCTGGGCATCCTGGGCGGCGGCCAGCTGGGCCGCATGTTCGCCCAGGAAGCCAAGCGCATGGGCTATCGCGTCGTCACCCTCGAACCGGGCGCGGACTCCCCCTGCGGCCAGGTCTGCGACCGGCAGATCGCGGCCGAATATGCCGACCGGGCGGCCCTGCGCGAGCTGGCAGCGGCCTGCGACGCCATCACCTACGAGTTCGAGAACGTCGACGCGGACGCGGTGGAGTACCTGGAGAGCCTCGGGAAGCCCGTGCGCCCCGGCAGCCGCGTGCTGCGCGTCACCCAGGACCGGCTGCTCGAGAAGCGGTTCCTGAAGGACGCGGGCCTGGGGGTCACCGCCTTCCGCGCGGTGGCATCGCGCGAGGACCTCGAGCGCGCCGGGCGCGAGGCCGGGTATCCCGCCTTCCTCAAGACCGTGCGCGGCGGTTATGACGGCAAAGGCCAGGCGCCGATCCCGGGCCCCGGCGACGCGGAGGCGGCGTTCAACCGCCTCTTCCGGGGCGAGCCCCTCATCTGGGAGCGGAAGGTGGACTTCCTCAAGGAGCTGAGCGTGGTGGCCTGCCGGGGAGCGGACGGGACAATCGTCTCCTATCCTGCCTCCGAGAACGCGCATCGCGAGAACATCCTGGACGTCTCCCTCGTGCCCGCCCGGGTGGGCGATCGGGCGGCCCGGCGGGCCCGCGAGGCCGCCGAGACCGTGGGACGCGAGTTGGAAATCGTCGGGACCTATTGCGTGGAGCTGTTCCTCGTCGACGGCCCCGAGGGCCCGGGAGAAGGCGTGCTGGTCAACGAGATCGCGCCTCGCCCCCACAACTCCGGGCATTACACCCTGGACGCCTGCTACGTCTCCCAGTTCGAGCAGCAGGTGCGCGCCCTATGCGGCCTGCCCCTGGGCCGCACCGATCTGCTCAAGCCGTCCGCCATGATCAATATCATCGGGGACGGAGGAGGGGATACGCTTCGCGGGGTGGACGAGGCTCTGGCGGAGCCGGGCCTCGCCCTGCACCTGTACGGCAAGGCCAAGGCCGCCGCCAAGCGGAAGATGGGCCATTTCACCGTGCTCGGCGACACCGCGGAGGATGCCCTGGCCAAGGCCGAGGCGGCGCGCCGCCGTCTGCGCTGGGGCTGAGGCGGCCCCGGGCGCCGGAGGGCGGCGGAAAAATTCGGGAAGCGGCGGAAAGCGAAGCGTCGTTCCCGGGAGCGGATTCCATATGCGCAGTGTCTTCGGCCTCGTGATATTCCTGTCGATCTTCCTCGGCGCCCTCACGGGCCTGCACGTCTACATCTACGCCAACCTCGTCGCGGCCGGCCTGCCCCGCGGACCCGTCGCGGCCGTGCTGCTGGGCCTCTTCGCCATCCTGTTCCTGGCCCTGCCCTTCTCCCGCTTCGCCGCCCGGGGGCTTCCCGGCGCCGTGATGCGGGCCTGCCACTGGCTGGGCATGTCCTGGATGGGCCTGGGATTCCTGATGTCCTCCGCCTTCCTGGCCTCAGCCCTCATCCGCGGCGGGCTGTCCCTGGCGGGCCTGGGCGCCTGGGCGGAGCCGCGGCCCTGGATCCTGTCCGCGGGAGCCCTGGCGCTGCTCGCCGGCGCCCTGGGACAATTGTCCGCGAGGGTCCCGAAGGTGGCGCGCTACCGGGTCGATCGCCGGGCGCGCTACGGGGCGGGCCGGCGCGCGCGCGTGGCCCAGATCTCGGACGTGCACCTGGGCCTGTCCCTCGGCACGCCGTGGCTGGCGGCCCTGGTCGATCGCCTCAACGCCCTCGAGCCCGACATCGTCGTCCTCACCGGCGACATTTTGGACGGCGAGTTCCCCGACGACGCCGGCGCGGCACGGGAGCTGTCGCGGCTCGCGGCCCCGGACGGGGTGTTCGCGGTGAGCGGCAACCACGAGTTCTACGCCGGCATCGGCCGCTTCCTCAAGCTCATGGAGGCCTCGGGCATCCCGGTGCTCGCCAACGAAGCGCGCGTGCTGCCCTCCGGGCTGCAGGTGGCCGGCATCCATGATCCGACGGCCGGCGGCGATCCGGGACGCGGTGTCCATTGCGATCTTGGCCGCGCCTTGTCGGGAATCGATTCCTCCCGCCCCTCCGTGCTCCTCGCCCACCAGCCCCGGGGCCTCGGGCCGGCGGCCGCCCGGCGCGTCGACCTGGTGCTCAGCGGGCACACCCACGCGGGGCAGATCTTCCCCTTCCGCGCGCTGGTGCGGCTCGTGTTCCGGCACGTGCGGGGGTTGCACCGGCTGGGCCCGGACACCGAGCTCATCGTATGTTCCGGCACCGGATTCTGGGGCCCGCCCATGCGGGTCGGGACGCGCTCCGAGATCGTCCTGGTCGAGATGGATTGGTGAGCGGGCCGCGGGTAGCCGTCACTCCGGCGCTCCGCCCCTGGCGTAATTTGAGTTGATCCCGCGGTCGGGGATCCAAGATCCGCAAACAGCTAAACGTCTTCCTGCCGTCCTTGCCGCTTTTCCGGTATTTGGTGACGAAGCGCGCGGAAGCAATCCCTTCCTGCGAAGGATTATTTATCCTAATTTCAGGATCGCAGGAACGTATTTTCCACTCATCGGCATTCCCAGCCTGAGGTGAACGATGGACGTCCAGACCTACGATGCGACCCATGAATTGGCCCAGGTGCTGACCGACGAGCTGCAGCGCCTGTATAGCGACAAGAAGCTTTCCGCGGTCGAGGACAAGCTCAAGGAGATCTGCTCCGGCCTGCCCAAGGGATACTCGATCACGGTGAGCTTCTCCGTGGAAGTGTTCGACGAGAACCGGGAGAAGTCCCTCAAGACCACGGACTCGGGCATCACCTGCCAGGATGGAGGCAATCCCTACATCTGCACCAGCGAGAGCTCGCCGGCCAAGTACATCGTCGACGGCGCGCTGATGAAGGTCCCCCACGACCATTGCCCCAACTGCTGGTCCCGCTGGAGCTTCAAGTCCCGTGTGCGCGAGTGCCGCGAATGCGGCTACCGCATGGGCAAGGAAATCAAGCTGCTCCTGGACACCAACGTCTGCCCGCATTGCGAGAACAGCAAGATCTCGCATTCCAGCCCCCGCTGCGATAGCTGCGGTTACGTGGTGGATCAGACCATCGTATCCTGGGGCTGAATTCCGGGCCGATTCCGGCCCGGTATCCCGTTCCGTCTTCCCATTTTTTACCCTTTCCGGCCATGGCGATCCGCCGCACCATCCCCTACAATGGAGGGGATGACTGAGAAACCCGCCCGCGAGGAAATCGACGAGCTGGTCCGCCGCCTGCAAACCGGCAGCTTCCCCCTCGTCCACATCCGGGAAGCCGGGGAAATCCTGGCTTCCGTGCACACGCCCGCCGAGGCCTACCAGTTGGGCCTCGATTTCGCCATGTCCGAACATGAGCAGGTCCGGACCCTGGGCCTCGTGATCATGGAGGCGCTGGCGCCGAAGCTGGAGGCCGCCAAGGGATTCCTGGCCGGGGCCAGGGACGCCGCGCGATTGCTGAGCCGGGGGCCCGATGCCCAGAAACCGGCCGCGCCCGATTACAGCGCCATCGGCGAAGTCATCAAGGTCTGGCTCCGCGAGAGCCGCAGCCGCCGGCGCGGCTGATCAGCCCCTTCCGCCGATAGCGACCCGTCGTCTTCGTACCATGCTTGGGCCGCCGGAGCGCAAGGTGGCGATCCTTTCCTGAATTTGTAGCTTTTGCGCAAAAGCCGGAGGGAATCCATGCCTGATCCAGTCCCCGCGACGCCAGATAGGTCCCATCGAAGCAAACGTCCGTTTACGACAGCCTGGCAGGTTGCCTGCTTGGCCGGGATCGTCTTCCTGGCGGGCTGCGCCAAAGGCGGGAAGACCGCAACCTTCGGATCCGGGGAGGATCTGCTGGCCTACGGGGAATACGTGGCCAAGACCCCGAATGCTTCCGGGCACCTGATCCGTCTCAAGCTGAACCAGAACGGCACCTACATCCGGAAGAAGTTCCTCGGTCCCTGCCAGGTATCCGAAAGCAAGGGGGAATGGTCCGCCACCAACGAAGTCATCAAGTTCCGCCTGCAGGAGATCCGCCAGCGGCCGGACTGCCAGAGCGAACAATGGGTCTCCGAGAAAAGCGACAGGGTCTCCGAGCGGGACATCAGCAACATCACCCCGACCTCCTTCGAGCTGCTGGACCAGGAAGAATCCAGCTCGGCGGAGTGGGTGAAGTTCGTGAAGCGCTAGGGTCTGTCTGAATACTCCCTTCCCAACCCCTGCGGGGTTGGGCCCCAAAACCAATTACGTCGCAAGGGCGAGCGAGGAGCCAAAGGGCAAGGCGGCAGGCCCCGAGAACCCTGAGAGCGTACCTAGAATGTACGCCGATGGGTTTGAGGTGCCGACAACGCAGCCCTTGGGCTCCGCAGCCGGCCGCAGCAGAAGGGAGTATCCAGACAGACCCTAGACCCAAGGGCCGGGCGCCGGCTGCCAAGACCGTGCCGCAAACTGTATCTTAAATTAACGATGGGTCCCGTTCCGCGGAAGAAAATCCTGACCGTGCTCGGCGGCGCCGCCGGCCTCGGGATGCTCGCCTTCGCCATCTGGATCTTCGAAAAGACCCTGTCCCGCTACGAGCTGTCCGAAGTGGTGCGGGGTTTCCGGGAAATCCCCGCGTCCCGTCTCGTCCTGTCGTTCATTTTCGTGGCCCTCAGCTATTTCACCCAATCCCTGTACGATTGGCTGGCGGTGGCCTCGCTCGGGAAGGGACCTGCTCCCCTGGGCCGGGCCACCCTCGCCGGCATGGTTTCCAACTCCCTGGTCAACAACATGGGCTTCTCCTGGCTCACGGCCACCTCGCTGCGTTTCCGCTTCTACTCCGCCTGGGGATACCGCCCGCTGGAAATCGCCCAGGTGGTGGCGATGACCAAGCTGGCGTTCTTCGGCGGGCTCGCGGCGCTGGCGGGGATGACCCAGCTGGCCTCGCCGGTCGAGCTGCCCGGGCGCATCGGCGATCTGCTCCCGGCGCGCCTCCTCGGCTGCCTGCTCCTGCTCGTTCCCGTCCTGCTCCTCTTCCTGAACGGCCGGTTCGGCGGCGAGTCCATCCGCATCGGCAAGCTGCACCTGCCACGGCCCGGCCAGCGCATCCTCATCCTGCAATTCGCCGTCTCGGCCCTGCACCTCGCCTGCGCCGCGGTCGTCCTCTACCTGCTGCTGCCCCAGGACGCCCTCCGGACCGCGGGCCTCTCCGGCGGCCTGGCCTTCCTGAGCGCCTTCATGGCCCTCAAGTTCGTGGTGCTGTTCTTCCCCATACCGGGCGGGCTGGGCGTGCTGGAAGGCACCGCCGTGGCCCTGCTGGCGCCGGCCATTCCGGCCTATCCGCTGCTGGGGGGGCTGCTGGCCTTTCGCATCCTCTATTACTTGATCCCCTTCGCCCTGGCCCTGGCCGCCCTGTCGATCTACGAGCTGGGTTTCCGCTCCGGCCTGGCCAGGCGGGTCGGTTCCCGCATCCGCAGCCGGCGGACCGTCGCGGGCAGGGCCGTCTGACACGACGTCCGGTGTTTCGTCCTCCTGCGGGGCGCGACTAGCGGGAGTGGAAGCCGCGGAACCCCCGCAGCGGGCTTTCCGCGAACGAAACCTCGGACACCTGGGCGTGGGCCGGGCCCCTCCGGCACCAGGCGACGAATCGTTCCAGGGCTTCCCGGGGGCCTTCGGCCTCGGCGTACACCGAACCGTCGTCCTCGTTGCGGACGAACCCGTGAAGTCCCAGCCGTATCGCCTCCGCGCAGGCGGAAGCGCGGAAGTAGACGCCCTGCACGCGCCCCGTGACGCGGATATCGAAGTGGAGCATGGCGTTACCGGTCATGGAAGCCGAAGATAATTTCGCTCCCTTTGGGTGGGAAGGAAATCCGCGTACATTTTACCCATGCCGAGCAATGGAGATGTAGCAGGGCGGGCGGCCGGAAACGCGTCCGGCGAAGCGGGATACTGGGGCGCCTTCCTGGACCGCGGAGCCGCCGATTGGCAGGTCTTCCAGCAGGACTCCAAGGGTCTGGGCAGATTGCTCCTCGAAGGACGATGGGCGCCGAAAGAAGGGATGGGAATCGCGGGAGGAGGTGGCGACGTCCAATGGCGCCTGGTTTCCGAAGAGACTGGAGCTCCGCTCCATGATGGCTTCTCCTGGAGTTCCGCCGAAACCGGCCAGGACGGCAAGTGGCGCGCGGAGATCGGGGAGATTCCCGCCGGCGGATTGTACCGCCTGGAAACGCGCTTCAACCCCAAGGGCAACAAGCTGGGGGAATGGGCCGTGCGCGGCGACATGCGGCATTTCCTGGGCGTGGGCGATCTCTGGATCGTGGCCGGGCAGAGCAATGCGTCCGGCTATGGACGGGCGCCCGCGCCGGACGCGCCGGAGCTGGGGCTGCACGCACTGAGGCAGGACGGGCGTTGGGGGCTCGCCGCGCATCCCCTGCAGGACGGCACGGATACGATCTTCCCCGCCAATCTCGAGAAGTACAATGCGGGCCATTCCCCCTTCCTCCACTTCGCCCGTCTCCTCAAGCGGGAGCTCCGCCATCCCATCGGCATCCTGCCCGCGGCCCTGGGAGGCTCGCCGCTGGAGGACTGGCATCCCCATCGCGGAACCTTGTTCGCCAACTTGGCCGCCATGGTGGCGCGCGCCGGAGGATCGGCGCGCGGCATGATCTGGTGCCAGGGCGAAACCGATGCGGAATCCGGGAGGGCGGAAACCTACCTGGAACGGTTCCTGGAGTCCCTGGACGGATGGCGCGAAGCCCTGGGCCGGGATCTGCCCGTGCTCACGGTGCAAACCGGACGCTACCGTTCCCGGAATCCCGGCGAGGAGGACCTGGAATGGTCCCTGATCCGGGAGGCCCAGCGCCAGGCGGCGCGTCTCCGGCCGGGCGTGACCGTGGTACCGGCCCTGGACCTTCCCCTGGACGACACCATCCATTTCGCCGCCTCCGGCAACCTGGACCTGGCGGATCGCCTCGCCCGCTGCGCCCTGGGAGCCGTGTACGGCCGCCGGGTGGAATACCGGGCTCCGGAGCTTGCCGACGCCGTGCGGCGGGACGGCGGCCACCTGGAACTCCGTTTCGCGCCGGTGACGAGCCGGCTGGAGACCCGCCATCCTTCGGCCCGGCCGTTCCGGGTCGAGGACGGCCGGGGCGTCATCGACACCGACGCGGGGACCTATTATCGCCGCGACACTGTGCGGCTGCGCCTGGCGAGGATGCCGGAGGGTCCCATGCGTGTGAGCTGCGGATACGGGGAGGACCCGGACGCCCTGCCGGTGGACGTGGATCGGCAGATGCCGATCCTCGCCTGCCACGGTTTCCCTGTCACGGAAGCCTGACTGACGGGGCCGCGCTTTATAACTTGCTGTGCGGGGAGCGTGCCGGACGGCGGTCTCCCCGAAGGAAAGGCGGCGGTCCCATGTCCCACTCGAGCTCCATCGACTTCAATCGCATCCCGGTCCTGGCCCTGATCCTGGCCGGCACGTCGGCGCTGGCACCCCTGCCGGGGCTCGCGGCCCCGTCCGACGCCGCCGGGGCGGACAAGACCTCGCCGCCTGCGCTCCAAGCCCGTTCCGCCGGGGAGCGCCGCTCCGTGGACCTCACGGTGTACAACTCCAACCTGGCCCTGATCCGGGAGGAGCGCGTGCTGCCACTGGCCAAAGGCGCCAACCGGGTGGTGATCCCGGACGTACCGGCCACCATCGATCCCACCTCCCTGCACCTGGCCGCCGTAGGCGCCGCGGACGCCGTGCAGGTGCTGGAGCAGAATTACCAGTACGATCTCGTGAACCAGGGCAAGCTCCTGGAGAAATATATCGGGAAGACGGTGGAGTTCCTGCGCCCGGATCCCGACGGGAAGCGGGAAATCCCCGTCTCCGGGCGGCTGCTGTCGGTGGGACCCGAGGCCGGCATGTATCGGGGCGGGGGAGACGTGCCGGTCAATCCCGGCCTCATCGCCGAGATCGGCGGCAAGATCGAGGTGAGCCCCGTGGGGCGCCTGTCGCTGCCCAGCCTGCCCGAAGGACTGGTGCTCAAGCCCCAGTTGGAATGGCGGATCACCTCCTCCAAGGCCGGCGACCAGAAGGCCGAGATCAGCTACCTGGCCGGATCGCTGTCCTGGAGCTGCGATTACGTGGCCCTGCTCGACAAGGACGACGGCAAGCTGGATCTCACGGGATGGGTGACCCTGGTCAACCACAGCGGCACAGCCTTCCGCAACGCCGGGCTCAAGCTGGTGGCCGGGGACGTGAACCGCGTGTCCGAGCCCGAGGAGTTCTCCGACATGTCCGCCAAGCAGATGCGGATGGCCGCTGCGGCGCCGCCCCAGTTCGAGCAGCGTGAGCTGTTCGAGTACAAGATCTACTCCCTGCAGCGGCGCACCGATCTCAACAACAACGAGAGCAAGCAGATCGAACTGGCGTCGGCCCAGGGCGTGCCGGTGCGCAAGCAGCTCGTCTACGACGGCATGGAGGAGGGCTGGCGCTATTGGCTCAACAACGTAAGCTACCGGAACCAGGGCAGCATGGGCCAGCAGGGGCAGACCAAGGTCGGAGTATACCTGATCCTGAAGAACGACAAGAAGTCCGGTCTGGGAATCCCCCTGCCCAAGGGCAAGGCCCGCGTCTACAAGCGCGACGCGGACGGGAAGGAGCAGTTCATCGGCGAGGACCGGCTGGACCACACGCCCAAGGACGAGGAGGTGCGGCTGTACCTGGGGAACGCCTTCGACGTGGTCGGCTCCCGCGCCCAGACCGATTTCCGCACCCTGTCCTCGGGCAAGGTGGTGGAGGAGAGCTTCCTCATCAAGGTGCGCAACCACAAGAAGGAGACGGTCGAAGTGGCCGTCTACGAGCATCCCTGGCGCTGGAGCCAATGGGACCTGGTGAAGAGCTCGGTCCCGGGCGAGAAGGTGGATCAGACCACCTTGAAGTTCCTCCTCAAGCTGGGCGAGGGCGAGGAGAAATCCGTGGCCTACACGCTGCGTTATTCCTGGTGAAGCCGGGGCGCCGCCGCCCCCCTCCATGGTGAACGCATCGTCCCTGCGAGGTCCGCCCCGCCGCCGGTGCCGTTCCCGGGGCCGCTCCCAGGGCCGCCCGCCCCGGACGGCCTGGTTCTGCCGGGCTCTGCGCAGCTTGCGGCCCAAAGCCGATTCCCGCTGAAAAATACGCCCAGACCTCAAGCCCCCGTAAATCGGGCCTCCCGGGTCTTGCGCATCGACTCTCCGGGAGAGTACTCTAAAGATGCGCCCTCCCATTCATGCTCCTCGTCAAGGAGAGGATATGAGGATTCTCGCCGGGCACGCTTGGGTGGCCACCTGCCTTATCGGGGCCCTGCCGGGGTTCCTGTCCGCCCTTCCGGCTTCCGCGCTGGGAACCTCCCCGCATTTCACCGGCGTCGGCGACGCCTGGGGCATGAGCCTGTACAGCCCGGCCTTTCCGGAATACGGCTATATCCCCTCCAAGTACACCTGCGACGGGGAGAACATCAGCCCGCCCCTTCACATCCGGGGCGTGTCCGCCAAGGCCAGGAGCCTGGTGCTGGTGATGGAGGATCCGGACGCCCTGGAAGGGGACTGGGTGCATTGGACGGTGTGGAACATGGACGCTTCCACCCGCGTCATCAGCGAGAACAGCGTCCCGGAAGGCTCGGTGGAAGGGGACACGGACTTCGAGCTGCCGGCCTGGGCGGGCCCCTGCCCGCGGGAAGGCGTGCACCGTTACGTCTTCCGCCTGTACGCCCTCGACGTCCCGCTGGATCTGCCGTCCCGGGCCGACAAGGACCGCCTGGCCCGGGCCCTGCGCGGCCACATCCTGGATCGATGCGAGCTGGTGGGCCTGTACGGCCGCGACCCGGCCCGCGCCGCGACGGACACCTGGATCCGCCGGAAATTCACGAACTGATCCTCTGTGGATCCGGCTTCGGAAGTTTTTTGTTTTCAGCTTTTAGTTGGGGATGTCCCAGGGGTGTGCGCCATGACGCTCTCCGTGTGACACTGGTAAGTTCCTGAACGTTACTGGTAGGCGGCCAACCCAACTAAAAACTGAAAACTAAAAACTGAAATTTATTCTCCCACAGCGCCCAATAAGATCGCTTCGGTCCTCCGGAAAACCTCCTCGGGCACGCCGAGGGCCTTCTTCAGCGCCACGGACCGGTCCCAGGGATTCTCGATGGCGGATATCTCCCGCGCCTGACGGAACGACAGCCGGTGCAGGTAGTACCAGGCCGACACCAGCTTGGTGTTGATGAGCGGGTAGTCGGATCCGAACACCAGCCTCCCTGCGGCCTCGGGGCGCGGCAGGATCTTCGGGAGCAGGAACAGCTTGTTGATCTGGGTCAGGCTGGAGATGTCCGCGTACAGGTTCGGGCGGCCGGCGAACATGGCGAGCAGCCGCTCGTGGTTGGCCTCGCCATGGTTCTTCCCGGGCGTGGCGGCATGGGCGACGATGATCTTCACCCCCAGGCCGGCCGGCAGCAGCAGCCGCCTCGGATCGCACAGGGAATCCGCGGCCGTGTGGAAGGAGCTCTCCTTGCCGGCGTGCGTGAGCAGGGGCAGATCCAACTCCTTGAGGGCCAGGTAGAAAGGGATGAAGGCCGAGTCCGACGGATCGAAATGCATGATGGACGGCAGCCACTTGACCAGCACGGCGCCGTCGGCCTTGGCGCGCCGGAGACGTTCCACCGCATCCTTGCGCTTGGGATTGATGCTGGCTCCGTAGAGCAGGTTCGGGTATTTCCGGATCTCCCGGGCCACGAAGTCGCCGGGCACGTATAGTTCGGTACGCGAGGAGTCCAGGTTTCCTGCGGAGTCCACGGGGCCGTCCAGGGCCAGGACCACGGCCGCCCCCACGGTGGAAGAGCGGGCCAGGGACGTGGACATGCGTTCCAGCACCAATCCGTCCCCGTGCCGGAGCAACTCCTCCTCGGTCACTTGGAAGGCCTTCAGGTAGACGGACAGCTTCCAGCTCTCCCTCAGCCCCTTGCCGAGGTGGATGCCGCTGCCCCCCGCGCCGATGCCGGCGGTATGCACGTGGCAGTCGAGGTACTTGCCCCTCAGAGCGGCGCGCAGGGAATCCCGGCGCGGCCGGGGCGCCTCCGGGGCGGGCGCCACGGCAGGCTGCCCGGTTCCGGTATCCGCGGGCTGTGCGTCCGCCGTGACGATCGCCATCAAGACCGCCAGAGCTGCCAGGGCCGCAGCCGGAAGCATCGACCGGGCTGTCCGGGCCGTCTTCGGGGCCGCCGCCGGAACGCGCCCGCGGCTTGCGCCCGGTTTCATTCCCCGGCCCGGGCCCGGGCCGCGAATTCGACGTCCGACATCTGGGGCACGGTCATCAGCTGCTGCAGCACCGTGGTCAGGTCCTTGCCTTCGAACATCAGGGCGTGCAGGCCTTCCAGGACGTGCATGCGGATGCCGAGCTCGGCGAGCTTGGCCTTCACGATGCGCACGGTGTTCACCCCCTCGGCCACCTCCCCGATCTCGCGCACGGCCTCCTCCAGCGTCTTGCCCTGGCCCAGCGCGAAGCCCACGCGGTAATTGCGGGACAGGGGGGAAGTGCAGGTCGTCACCAGATCCCCCACGCCCGCCAGGCCGAGGAAGGTGATGGGATCGGAGCCCATCCGCTCCGCGAAACGGCTCATCTCGGCCAGCCCGCGGGTGATGAGCATCCCCATGGTGTTGTCGCCCATCTTGAGGGCGGCAACGAGGCCCGTGGCGATGGCGTAGACGTTCTTGAGGACGCCTCCCAGTTCCACGCCGCGCACGTCGTGGTTGCTGTAGACCCGGAAATAGGGGCCGGAGAGGGCGTCCTGCACCTTGCGGACGACCTCCTCGTAGCGGCTGGCGATCACGGTGCCGCTGGGCACCTTGGCGGCGATTTCCTTGGCCAGGTTGGGCCCGCTCATGGCGCCGATCTTGAGGCAGGCCGTCTCCTCGCGCAGGATCTCGGTCATGAGCTTGAAGGTCTCGGCCTCGATGCCCTTGGTGGTGCTCACCAGGATCTGGCTGCCGTCCACCCATTCCCCGAGCCGGCGCGCGGCTTCGCGGAAATGCGGGCTGGGCACGCACAGGAAGATCATCGGCGCGGACCTGGCCACCCGCTCCAGGTCGCCGGTGGCCTCGATGTTCCCCGACAGCTTGAATCCCGGCAGGTACTTGGCGTTCTCGCGGGAGCCG
>CBILQL010000009.1:0-19690 GCA_966238865.1 uncultured bacterium | reverse complement strand
CCCTCCTCTTCCCCATCGTCGCCGAGCACATGGTCATCATCCGCAGCTTCCTGTGGCTGGTGGCCCTGGCGGTGGTGGGCCCGGTGATCACGGCCGCCTTCCGCAAGCTGAAGGCCCTCGGCATGATCCTCGCCGACCTGGGCATCGCCGAATCCACGGCCCGCGGCTACACCCAGGATGTGCGCGCCGTGGTCTCCACTGCGTTCCTGGTGCTGGGCTCCCTGTTCCTGGGCGGCTGGATCGCCCTCCTCTCCTCGACCATCCTGCCCGGCACGCGCTCCCTGCTGCTGCTCACTCCCCTGCTTCTCTTCCTGGCCTACCTGTTGCGGGACACCTTCCACAAGCTCTACGTCCAGGGCAAGGGCGCCCTGGTGGCCACCTTCGACAACCACTCCCTGGAGAAGGATCCGGTGGCCCCGGAGGAGAAGGGGATCCTGCTGGAAGCGCGTCTGGATGCCTTCCTGGTGGAGCCCGGCAACCCCTGCGTGGGGCGGATGATCGGGGAAACGGGCCTGCGGACGCAGACGGGGGCCAGCATCGTGGGCATCGGGCGGGATGGGAAGCGGATTGTGAACCCGGAGTCGGAGGAGGAGATTCTGGCGGGGGATCAGCTCTTGCTGCTGGGCGACCGGCAGCAGTTGGCGGCTGCGGGGGCCTTGCTGAGGGCGGGGCCGGAGATGCAGAAGGCGGCGGAGGAAGATGGGGGGCCGCCGGCGACGGCAGCGTGAAGGGAACATTTCAGGACCGACTGTTTAATTGTAGCGACGTCTTGGTATCGACCTAAGCCGATATGGCTTGACCTTCCCTCGGAATGAATATGAGTGGCCAACAAGACTTCTGAAGACCGTCTTGCAATATTAGCCTGGAATTCGATGTCACCTATAAAGACTTGATTTACAAGCGGTTTCATCATTTCATTTTCGTAAAAGAGCAGTTCAGCGGGAAGCTACCATAAGTTTAAGCCCAAGGGCTTCCAAAACCGCCTCCAAGCTGCTCAGGCGAGGGTTACCCTTTTTCGAAAGCATGTCGTAAAGACCCTCTCGATTCAAATGGGTCTTTTTGGAAACCATGCCCATTCCGCCTTGGGCGCGAATGACATCTTGAAGGGCCAGCAGAAACAGACCCGGATCTCCCTCTTCAAGGCAGGTATTCAGATAGCCGACAGCCTCTTCAGGATCCGACAAGCGGCGGTCGAGGAAATCCTCGATGGGAAAACTAGGTGGAACTCCTTTTTTTGAAATCTTCCCAGAACTGGACAGCTTTGTCGAGGTCTTTCCGCTGCGACGCTTTGGAGCCTCCAAGGAGGAGGAGGACAAACGTCTTGTCTTTTTTCCCGCAGTAGATCCGGTAGCCTGGGCCATAGTCAATCCTCAGTTCGTAGATTCCATCGAAATACTTGAAGTCTCCCATATTGCCTTGGCGCAAAAATCCAAGGCGCTTCTGGATGATGTTGATTGTCTTCAGGTCCTTGAGGGAATCGATCCATTCTACAAAAGGTGACCTCCCATCAGGTGCCCGATAAATCCCGACCTGGTTGGGTTTCGTCTCCACACCTATTCAATGTAGGCTATAACCTACAAGAAGTCAATGCTATGCGTCGAGACGGAGGGAAGTTGGATTCACGGAGATACGCCTCCAGACCCCTGCACCCCCTCTACCGGTTCATGCCGACACAAGCTTTTCAATTTATTTCGCGCTCTAAAGAATTTTCTTTAGAAGAGAAGACCTGCGGGCCAACCCGCGCATTTTGAAGGATCTACCCATGGCCCAACTCCTTCGGGTCTTCCGGCACCTTCCCAAGCTGAAATTGCGCAGAATCGACGTGTCCGGCCGCATGATGCTGGGCCTGGGAGGAGCCGCCGCGTGTGCCGCCTTCATCACCTACCGTGCACGGTCCCGGCATCACGGTGGCCCTGCCGTTACCCCAGGCTGGAGCCCTGCGGAGCCGGCATCCGAGGCTAACAGGAAGAATCCGGAAATCACCCCTCCGGATTGGGCCGCCGATGATGCTCCCAGGGGATCCCTGAACCCGGAGTCCGATTCCGTGCCGGGAGCGGACCTGGCCATGCCCGCCAGCTCGGATTCCGGGACCGAATCCCAAGGGGAGCCCTGGATGGATACGCTCCGACTGGCGATGGAAACAGAACCCATGCAGTACGGTTTCGACAAAAATGCGTGGACCTCGCCGATGCTGGCCGAATACCTGACGAGGACCAATGGCATCACCGTGCCGGCTCCCCGCATCCGCAGAGCCCTCAAGGAATTGGGCTACCGTTGGAAAGGCACCCACTACATGCTCGTGAGCGATGGGACGCGGGAAAGCCGTTAAGCCGCCCCATCGAAAGGCCAATCTACCTCACCCCTCGCGAACCTTCCCCAAGGCATGATTCGCCATGCTGCTCGCAAGCTCATGCTCTCCCATGAACACACTCCCGACGTTCTCGCTTTTCAGCAATTCCGCGTCCTCGTCGGAATGGGTGCGGGCGATGGAGTCGATTTTCGGATTCAGGGTTTTCGAAACCTCGATGATCTTGCGGATCTGGAACATGTCCGGGATGGCGATGATGATTTCGCGCGCGCGCGCCACATGGGCCTGGACCAGCACGTCGGGTTCGGAGGCTTGTCCCACGACGGCCTTGTAGCCGTCTTTCCGCAGCTTTTCGACCGCTTCCCGGTTCTGCTCAATCACGACCAAGGGCACGTTTTCCCGGGACAAGTGATTGAAAATGCGCTGTCCGACGCGGCCGTAGCCCACCAACACGACATGGCCGGTGAGAGAATCCGAAGGGACGGATGCGGGCAGGGCGGATAGCGGGTCATTGTGCCGCTCCAGCGCGTATTCAAGGCTGGGCCGGCGATGGAGCCAGGCCTGCAAGGGCCCGAGGGTTCCGAACACCAATGGGTTGAGGGCGATGGAGATGATCGCTCCGGCCAGGACCAGGCTCTGCCCCTGTTCGGACAGCAGGCCGAGGGAATGGCCCAGGCCCACAAGGATGAAGGAGAACTCGCCGATTTGCGCCAGGCTCGCCGAAACGGTGAGCGCCGTATGGAGCGGATAGCGGAAGGCCAGCACGATGAGCAGGGCGGCCATCGACTTTCCGAGCAGGATGATGGCGAGGACGACCAGGACCTTGACCGGTTCTTCCACCAGGATCATCGGGTTGAACAGCATGCCGACGGAGACGAAGAACAGGACCGAGAAGGCGTCCCGCAGGGGCAAGGACTCTTCCGCGGCGCGGTAGCTGAGGCTGGATTCGCGCAGCACCATGCCCGCGAAGAAGGCCCCCAGCGCGAACGAGACCCCGAACAGGACCCCCGCCCCATAGGCGACGCCTACCGCGGCGGCCACCACGCAGAGGGTGAACAGCTCCCGGGAGCCGGTCCGGGCGACCAGCCAGAGCAGGCGGGGGAATATCCGGCGTCCGACGACCAGCATGAGGGCGATGAAAATCGCGACCTTTCCCAGGGTAATCCCCAGGGACATCAGCAAGCCGCCCTCCTCGGGAACGGCTGCGGGCGCTTCGGCGCCCATGAGAACGGCGAAGGGCGGGAGCAGGACCAGGACGAGGACCAGGACCAGGTCTTCGACGACCAGCCAGCCGATGGCGATGCGGCCGTTCATGGTTTCGAGGATTCCGCGACTCTCCAGGGCCTTGATGAGGACCACGGTGCTGGCGACGGAAAGGGCCAGGCCGAACACTATCCCCGCGCCGAGGCCCCAGCCCCACAAGGCCGCTACCCCGGCTCCCAACCCGGTGGCGACGATTATCTGGACGATGGCTCCTGGAACCGCGATGCGTTTGACCGACATCAGGTCTTCGACGGAAAAATGCAGCCCGACGCCGAACATCAGCAGCTTGATGCCGATTTCGGACAGCTGGTTCGCGATTCCGGCATCCGCCACGAAACCGGGGGAGAATGGGCCGACGCATACCCCGGCCAGCAGGTACCCCACCAGCGGGGGAAGCTTGATGCGGGTGGCCACGAATCCGAAAACCAGGGCAAGCCCCATGCCCGCGGCGATGGTGCTGATTAGACTGACATTATGAACCATGGGCCGAAAATTACTAAACCTGACCGCTTTTTCCGGGCCGGCTCTAACCTCGAAAGGGATAATACCCACTAAATCCACGGTTCTGAACCATGTCGCTTCGGAGGATCCTTTGGCTCCCTCTCACAAGACCCTTTCCTCCCTGCTCCTCCCGCTGGCGATGACTTTGGCCTTCGCCTCGATGGCCCCGGCCCAAACCCTGAGTGGCTCGGTCAAAGACCAGGGCGGGGCAGCCGTCGCAGGCGCCCTGATCACCCATGTGCCGACGGGTAAAACCACGACTTCCCTGGCGGATGGAAGCTGGACTTTGTCGCCGATTGCGGTGAGGCCGAAAGCCGGGGAGCCCGGGGGATCGGGACCGGTGCAGTGGCAGGGGGACGTGCTGTCCTACAGCGTCGGCGGTGCGGGCCAATGGGTCGAGATTGCCCTGTTCGGCAGCGAGGGACGGAGAATCAAGGTCCTGGTGGATGGGAATATGCCTGCCGGCAGGTATGAACTCGATCCGGCCCGGCAGAATCTCCCTCCCGGCCATTATCTCCTGAAGGCCCGTATCGGGACCCAGGAATCGGTATTGCCCATGCAGGTGACGGCCCGATTGCAAGCGGGAGGGTCCCAGGCCCTGGTCGTGGTTCCCGGCCCGTTCTCGGCGATGTCCCCCACCGCGACCCCCTCGACCGCCTCCAAGAAAAGTGCGGCCGGCGACACCCTGAGAGCCACCAAGGAAGGCTACCTGCCCGCCACCGTCGTGCTGACGGCCGGACAAGTCAGCGGCATCCAATTCACCTTGACGCCCGTCTCATCCGGCGTGGAATACAAGCTCCCTCCGCCCAATGCCTGCATGAACCAGTTCTTCGCCAAGGGCTGCATCACCGGCGATGCCAATTCCGCGTGCGGTGGCAATTGCCGGGTGGCCAATTCCTGCTCCCCGCCCGAGGATCCTTCCAAGGGGAATCTCCCCAAGAATTTCATCTGCCCCCGCTTCATGATGTTCAGCGCGGCCATGCTGCAAGCCGCCAAGGATGACGCCGCGCAATACGGCTGGGGGAACGGGACCGACATGCCGTTCCAATACGGCGTGGTGGGACACGACGCCGACGTCGGCGGCCTGGACGACAACCAGAGCAGCTGCTGCCAATGCTACCAGCTCATCTTCGAAACGCCGGAACCCAGCTCCCCGGTGTTTCCGGAGCTGCCGCAGCCGAAAGCCATGGTGGTGCAGAGCTTCAATACGGCCGCCAGCGGGCCCAAGGGCTTCGATATCTTCATGGGGGCGGGCGGCTACGGGGCCTTCAACTCCTGCTATGACGATCCCGCCTTCGGGAACACCACCAACTTCGACGAGTTCCTCTACCAGAACTTCCCCTGGCAGAATCCCGGCTCGGGCGGCATCTCCTTCCTGCGCTATCCGGAGTGCCGCGGGACCGCCTGGCCCCCCACCGCGGACGGCTTGAAGTCGGCCCAATGCAAGGAGACCATACAACAGCAGTGCAACCAGGCCCAAAGCGTTTCGGCGGAGGTCACCGCCGATACCCGCAACTCCTGCATCCAGACCAACCAGTTGGCATCTCTCTATCACCAGAACTGGAAGGTCCGCGCCAAGCGCGTCCGCTGTCCCGAAAACCTGACGCGCGTCACCGGATGCCGCCTGCAGGAGGACAACCTGCCCCTGCCCCTGCCCGCCGTGCAGACGCCCGCCCAGGCCGGCGCCAACGGGACCTTCACCGGCCCCAACGATCAATACCACACCACCACCATGCAGGATTGCTGCATGCCCACCTGCGCCTGGAGCGATTGGGTGGAGGGCAAGGGCCTGAAGCCCGTCGAAGGCTGGAAGTCCTTCTATTCCTGCGACAAGACCGGGAAGCCGAGGACCGAGTAACGCCGGCCCGGCAGATTTCCGGCCGTTATCGTTGCAGGACCATCCGCAGGGTCCAGTTGCGGGTCCCGGCCTTCAGGTTCAGAAGGTAGTAGCCCGGCCGTATGCCACCGAGCAGGGCCGGGCCGAGGGCCAAGGAATGGCTTCCCGCGGCCAGGGTTCCCGCATGCAATACAGCCAATCGGCTCCCGGCCAGGTTGTAAAGGCCCAGGCGTACCGGTCCCGGTTCGGACAGCCGCCATTCCACCCTGTCCCCCGGCCGGAAGACGCCCGAGGATCCAACAGAACTTCGCCTTCGCCGAACAGGGAGTTGGGCTTTCCAACATGCATATATTCGGCATAGCGATAGTAGGCTTCATCCCATTCCACTCCGGCAACGGTCAAAAGCTCCTTGAGGAGTTTTGCACTGGCAAATACGAAATCATCTTTGTTCATGGGGATAGTCCTATATCAGAATTAGCTTAATATAGTCATGACCAATCGAAGGCTGCCCTCATGATGTACGCCGAGGCCTGCTGCAAATGCGGAAAACATGCCCGATACTCCACTTTGGGACATCAAGTCGACGTGAAGGCGGTGCCTTGAACGTGAACAAGCCTCTTCGAACAGCATAAAATGCGCCTTCCGAATCTGTCCGGGCTATGCCTCAGCAGCCTCCTGCTTTATCCAGGCATACTGTTTGCGCAATCGCAGGATAGGCGGGACAGCCTTGCGACCGGCACCGTCCTCGCGACTCACAACCCCAATCAAATCGTCAAGCTAGGCAGAAAGCTGAACGGTGAAGCCCTGCCGTCGGGATGGAACCGGTGGAACGGTTTCGGGATTTTCTGGGGGTACACCAGGCACAGCAGCGACAGCGCAACATTCGGGGGTCTGCGACCCGGGGAGTATTCCGTTTGGGCAATGGATACAGCCTACCGGTTGTTCCACGAATCGTTCACCTTGGAAAAGGGCGGAATACGATACGTCGATGCCCGGATCGGAACCGCACCCATCGGCAAAAAGGCCGCGGGGTCCATCGTCGACAAAGCGTCCAAGGCTCCCCTTCCAGGCGCGACTGTTTCGTACGAATGCGTGGTTCGGGGACCGCAAAGCCATTCCAAGCTCGAATTGCACTCGGGAACGGTTGTAGCCGATTCGCTCGGGCGTTTCGAAACTCCCCCTTGTCTCAACAAAGGGGATTCCTTGTATGTCCGGTATCTCGTGGATCCAGCCTGGAGGCGGGATGCTTTCGTCAAGATGAAACCAGCGATGGACAAGGACAGTCTATGGAGCTGCGTCATCGAGCTCAGCGACAAGCGGAAACCCATGGCCGAGAGAGACAAGCAGCCCCTGATTGTCTTTTCGGCGCTGACCTATAGCATGGGATTTCCCCTGTCCGGGGAGGACTATCTCCATGCCTTCAGCCACTCGTTGTACTCCAAGTATGTCGGGATAGACTATGGGTTCGAGGCCCCCAACGGAAGCCTGTTCGTGAACGTCAAAGGCTGGATGCTCTCGTTCCCGGTAATACGGGGCAATTGGAGCCTCCCCCTCGGGATAATGGGGACGGGCCTGGGCCTATACCGGACCCCGGAAGAGGATGTCGGCTATCAGGCGCAGGTATGGTACAACCTCCTGCTGGTCCACGTGAACCTGAAGCTTCGCAAGGATTTCGGCGGATCGTACCATTCCACTTTGGGCCTTGGAATCAGCCTTCCGGTCTACATCCCGGGAAGAAGGTGACGTCCCGGCCGCTCGAAAGCGGATCAGAAATCATACACGAGCCCGGCGGAGGCGATGAAGAACTGCAATCAGTTGTCCACGTACCCGTCCCCCTCCCCGGCTTCCGCCTCGCCCTGTCCCGCGGCCCCGCCGCCCAGGTATGGGCGGTATCCGGGACTCAGTTCGCGCCCAGGGTCTTCACGATTTTGTTGTACAGCCCGAACAGCAGGAAGGTCGGCGCCCATTGCCCCACGAACAAGGCTACCTGGCGGTTCCCGCGGCCTTGCAGGATGGCGGAGGCTATGATGGACGCCAGCGCCGCCAGGGGGAAGAGCAAGGACGGAACCCGCGAAGCGGTGCCTTCCGCGAGGGAATTGGCCCCGGCTCCGGCCTTGCGGGCCGACTGCTTGATGCCCGGGTTCTGGGTTTCGTTCAGTGTGAAGGACTGATTGGATGCCTCCATGATGCGCCTCCTTGGGGTAGGATCCATGGATTGATTTCCGAGAGCATGGCCTATACTATCAATCACCTTGTCTTGACCTGGGCAACGCAAGCACCAATCCGCCGCTTGCGATTTTCCCCGTCGCCCCCTTGACCCTGACGCGACGTCAGGGAGTATCTTGTCCTCCATGGACAAGGGACATACCGTCCGGCAACTGGCCCGCCTGGCCGGCGTCAGCATCCGGACCCTCCACCATTACGACAGTATCGGCCTCCTCAAACCGGGGCGCCGCACCGCCTCCGGGTATCGTCTCTACGGCCCCGAAGAGCTGTTGCGGCTCCAGCAAATCCTGTTCTTCCGGGAGCTGGACATCCCCCTGGCGGAAATCGCCCGCATCCTGGACGAGCCCGGATTCGACCCGACCCGAGCCCTCCGCGGACATCGCCAGGTGCTGGAGGAGAAATTGGGGCGGCTGCATCAGCTGCTCAAAACCTTGGACGACACCCTCAAGCAATACGAAGGAGGCCCCATGTTGACCGACGAGGAACTGTACCGGGGATTCACGCCCGAAAAGATCGCTTCCATCAAGAAAGAGGCCCGGGAACGCTACGGCGAAAAGCGCGTGGCGGAAAGCGAGCGCCGGGTGAAAGGCATGAGCCGGGAGAAATGGGAAGCCATCAATCGCGATGTCGATGAGGCTTGCCGTGAAATGGAGGCCCTGATGGCCGCCGGCCGCGATGCCGGGGATCCGCAGGTGGAAATCCTGGTGGCCAGGCATCATGCCTGGATCCTGAACTTCTGGACGCCGGACGCGGAATCATACCGGGGACTGGGAGACCTGTACCGGGAACATCCGGAGTTCCGTGCGTATTACGAAAAGTATGCCCCTGGATTCGCCGATTACTTGAGCCGGGCCATCGAAAGGTATTGTGTACATTTCCCTGCAGGGGAATAGCCGATACTCTGCGCTTGTTCCACGCGTCTAAACAGCGTGCATTTTTTTCCGAAGGAAGGGTCCCAAGCTTGATTCGCATCGACGATTTGCGCGGCCCGGAAATTGCGGAGCTCCTGAACGATCACATCCGCGACATGCGGGCCTTTCGCGGCCTATGTCGAGGATCCCAATAGCATATTCATGACGCGGGAGCTGTGAGAAAAGCGGGTGCAGGGCCTTCCGAAAATGGCCCTGCTCACCACCGACGCTTCAGTTTCCGCCGATCAGGATCTTCCGCTCCGCCGTGAACGCGTCCGCCTTCATGGACACGAGGTAGAGGCCCCGCGGCAGCGCGCGGGCGCCGAGGCCGACGGCATGCTTGCCGGGGGCATACCACCTGCCCGCCAGCTCCGCGATTTCGGCGCCGGCCAAGGTGTGGACCTTCAGGGAGACGTAGGCGGCGGCGGGGATGGCGAAGCCCAAGGTGGAGCCGTTCCGGAAATCCGCCTTGTCGTCCAGGGCGTAGCCCGGCAAGGTCCGTTCCGGCTTGACCCCCACGCTGCCGTTCTGCTTCAGGATGGTGAGCATGGTGGCCGCATAGCGCTTGCCGAATTCCTTGTATCCGTCGGGGGAGAAATGCAGGTTGTCGGCGTTCTTGCCCAGGCCCTGGGAGGAGATCACGTAGGAGTTCGGGAGCGTGTTGGGGAGGTTCTTGACCATGGTGCTGGAGTTCACCAGATCGCCCGCGAGCAGCGGGGTCTTGGCGGCATCCAGCCCCAGGTCCTGGATCAGGTTGTTGTAGATGGTCTTGACCTCGTTGGCCCATTGGTTGGTCGAGGAGCCGGATTCCCCCTGGTGCAGGAGGAATCCCTTGATCACGCCGGTCTGCTGCGCCTTCTTGGCCAAATCCACCAAGGTGCCGTAGGGGTTGCCGCCGTATTCGTTGGCGATGTTCTTCATCCAATCGGCCTGCCCGGAGATGTAGCTCTGGTACTTGGCCTTGTCGAACATCTCGATGGCGCAGCCGGCGACGGACACGTTGATGACGCCGACCTTGATGGTCGGCAGGCTGTCGACCAGGGTCCGGCCGAAATAGTCCGCGGGAGTCATGCCGGTATTGCAGCGGCACAGGGGCGGCACGGCGGTGTACCAGTTCCCCTTGGTGCGGCTCAGGTTGGTGCAGTTGACCGCCGACATGACCTGGAAGCGCGCGTTCACGCCGGTCTTCTCGGCGGCCGGCACCTGCCCGTTGCCTTCCATGTTGGACTGGCCGAAGGCCAGGTAGACGTGGTAGTTCGGATCCTGTGTATAGGCTTGGGTGAACGCGAGCAGAAGTCCGATCGCCAAGGAACTCCCCGTCCCTACCCCGGCTTTAATCCACCTTTGGAATCGCATCCCTTTGCCCTTTGTGAAATGATGAACTGGTAACCCTAAGCATCCGGGCGACAGGGCCCACACCCTACACTACCTGCGGACGATTCTAAAGGTACCGGCAAATCGCCCGTTTCAGGGTTTTTTTTCCTGTAGGAGGCCCGGAAACAGCGATAAACCCTTAAAATTTCCGTTTTTCAGCATTGCGCTGGGGTACTTTGCCCAATTTCCAGAAATCTGGGCGATTGCCCCCATGCTCTCCATACACGGACACAGGCCTTCCGGCTTGGCCGGGGTGACATTTCGACGATTTCACCGGGCGCTTGCGCTTCATCCGGGATAGCGCCTTGCGGTATGAGGCTGGGCATTGCTGGGGTGCCCCCCGCCGAAGGGGGTAGCGGAGGCCCAGCACAGCAGCAGGGCGTAAGGTCCCTGAAAATTATTCATTGGGGATGAAACCTGGAGGGAGTGTCGTCGTCATGTGGCTCAGGATGCCATCTCTGGAGTCTTTCATGCGCCTTGTATCCGCCTTGCCGGCCCTGTTGCTGGTGTCCGGAACCCTTCATGCGCAACCCCTGGACCTCGCCCAAGCCCTGGCGCTGGCGGACAGACTTTCGGCTCCGAGACGTATGGCCCTCCAGAGGATCGAGGAGGCTCGAGGGGAACGCCGCGCCGCTTCGGCGGCGTATTTGCCGAGTGTGCGTCTGGAAGGCGGTTGGAGCGCCACCACCGATCCGCTGGGCGCGTTCGGGACCCGTTTGGGGCAAAGGCGGATTGCGGTGGAGGATTTCAATCCCGCGACCTTGAATGATCCGGATGCCATTCCCGGATGGACGGCGGGGGTGGTCACGGAGGTGCCGCTCATCAATGTCGATGCCTGGAAGCAGGCGGCATTGGCCTCGGGCCAGGTGGAGGCCCGAAGGCTGGAATCGCGGCGTTCGCTCCAGCGTTTGCATTCCGATGTGCTCGAGGCCTGGCATGGCCTGGCCGTGGCGAGGAAATCGGTGCAGGCCTGGGCGAAAGCCGCCGAGGCGGCTCGCACCGCGCGGCGCGACGCGCTGTCGGCCTCGGAACAAGGCATGGCGGAACGGTCGAAGATCCTGCAGGCGAAGGTGCGCGCATCGGAGATCGAGGCCGAGCTTGCCAAGGCCAATGCGGAGGCGTCCCTGGCCGGTCAATCGCTGACGGTATTGCTGGGAGGTTTTCCCCTCGCCGAAGGCGCGCGCATCGAGGGCATCGCGGCCGATTCCCTGCGGCTTTTCTCGGAGTCGCTGTCCGATAGCGGGTCCAGCGTGGCCTTGGCCTTGGCCCGGACGAACCAATCCCTGGCCCGGGAGGATTTGTCGCGCGCGCGCGCCGCCTTGCTGCCCCGGCTCAATGGGATGGCCCGGCTCGATTGGAAGGGGCGCGGCGAGCCCGACGCTCGCGACCCTTCCTGGACGGTGGGTCTTGCGGCGCGATGGGATCTATTCCAAGGACTCAGGGAGTGGGGCCAGGAGGCTTCGGCCCGCGCGCGGCTCGCCATGGCGCGCGAGGGGCTGGCATCCCAGGAAAGGCAGGAAACCCTGGAGCGGAATACCTGGACCCTGCGCTCGCAGCTGGCCTTGGAACGTCTCGCAATCGCCCGGGACGGCCTCGAAGCCGCCATGGAAGCGTCGCGGATCGCGCACAGGAAATATGCCGAGGGCCTGATGGAGCAATCGGAGTGGCTGGGGGCCTTGGCGGAGGAGGCCAGGGCCGCCGTCGCCCTGGAGGCGCTGCGCCTGGAAACCGTGGAGGCCCTGGGCAACCGCGCCATGGCCTTGGGGGTGGACCCGGCCCGGATGGTGGTACGGGAATGATCCGGAACCGGGCGGCGGAAAGCCCGGAGCGGCCGATGCAAGGGAGATGCAATCGATGAAGCATGGAATACCTGGGATGCTGGGAGCCCTCGTTTCGGCTGCGGTGCTCGTGGCCGGTGGCTGCCGGGCGGACAACGCTCCCAAGCCCGGGGCCCGCCCGCGAATCGAGGGCCGCATCCTCGTCGTGAGGGACAGCGCGGCCGGCGACGTGATGCGCGCCAGCGGAACGGCCGAGCCCGTGCTGCGGGCGGATCTTTCGACGCGCCTGATGGGCAGCGTGCTGGCGGTGA
The DNA here is from genome assembly GCA_966238865.1 of uncultured bacterium. Lineage (GTDB taxonomy): Bacteria > Fibrobacterota > Fibrobacteria > UBA11236 > UBA11236 > CBILQL01. Next base: position 7,181 of record CBILQL010000009.1, on the reverse strand, counting down.
ATGTCCGCGAGGGGGACCAGGTGCGCCAAGGCCAGGTCCTGCTCAGGCTCGACGGCCGGGAGTTGGCTTTCCGAAGCAAGGGCGTCGAGAGCGGGATGGAAGCGGCGCGGGCGCAACTCCAGCTGGCGGATACCTCGCTGCGCCGCGTGCGCGCCCTGAGGACCGACAGCGCAGTGGCGAAGTCGGAGCTGGACCGCGCCGAGGCCCAGTACCAGGCGGCCCGCTCGACGCTGGAGTCCCTGGAATCGCAGGCGGGCGAGCTGCGCGCGGTCAGCGGGTATGCCAGCCTGCAGGCGCCCTTCGATGGCCGGGTCGTGTCGCGTCGCGTCGATCCGGGAGCGATGGCTTCCCCGGGAGCCCCGCTGCTGCGCGTCGAGGATGCGTCGCGATTGCGCATCCGGGTGAACACGGCGGCGGAAGGCGCGGCGGGCCTGGAGGCTGGGCAGGAGTTGGCGGGGACGGTGGGCGAACGGCCGGTGCGGGCGCGCATCGAAGGCGTAGTGCCATCGGGATCGGGCAATCTGGTGACGGTCAATGCGATCGTGGAAAACGCCCGCGGCGATTTGCCTTCGAATGCCTCGGCCACCTTGGATCTGCCCATCGGGGGCGCGCGCCTGCGCCTGGTCCCGAAGGAGGCTTTGCTGCGCGAGGGCGATCTCATCGGGGTCATGGTGAGGACGGCGCAGGGCGATCATCGGCGTTGGATAAGGACGGGGCGCGATTTCGGGGGCCTGGTGGAAGCGCTTTCGGGCTTGCGCGAGGGCGACACCCTGGTGATTCCCTCCATGCAGGCGGGGGAGTGATTCCATGGGCATCGCGGGACGCGTCGCAAGAACCTTCCTGCAATCCAAACTCACCCCCCTGGTGACCGTCGCGTCGCTGGCGACCGGCCTGCTGGCCATGCTGGCCACGCCCCGGGAGGAGGAGCCGCAAATCTCGGTTCCCATGATCGACGTGGCGATTGAGGCGCCGGGCCTGGGCCCCGGGGAGATCGAGAACCTGGGCATTCGCGGCTTGGAAAGGCGGATGTGGGAGATTTCGGGGGTTGATCACGTGTATTCGGTGGCCGGCGACGGACAGGCCATGGTCACGGTGCGGTTCCGGGTCGGCCAGGATCCGGAAGAGTCGGTGGTCAAGGTCAAGGCCAAGCTGGACGGCTCGATGGATGCCTTGCCGCGCGGATTCCAGCCTCCCCTCGTCCGCCTGCACGGCATCGACGATGTTCCGGTGCTGGCGCTGACCTTGCATTCCGGACTGTATGGATCGGACGCCTTGCGCGAAATCGCGGTCCACCTCGAAGATGAAATCCGCACGTTGCCGGATGTCGCCCAGACCGCGGTGATCGGCGGCGAACCGCGGCAATTCCGCGTCTCGCTGCTGCCCGACCGCATGGCCGCCATGGGAGTGGATGCGGCCATCGTGGCCAGGGCGGTGCGAGGCGCCGACGGTCAAAGGGTCGCAGGGGAATTGTTGCGCTGGGATACGGTGTTCAACGTGCGCGCGGGCCATCGTCCCGCGACCCGGGAGGATCTCGAGCGCCTGGTGGTGACGTCCTCGCCGGCGGGCCACGTGGTCCTGTCGGACGTGGCGCGCATCGAGGACGCGTACGGCGAGCGCAGGGCGTACGTGAGCCACCATGACCGCGCGGGCGACGCCTCGGCGGTGACCATCGCGGTCTCCAAGCGGCCCGGCGCGAACGCCACGCGCGTCGCCCATGCAGCCTGGCAACGGGTCGAAGCGGCCCGCGAGCGCCTGATCCCGGCGGAAGTCGGGCTGGAAATCACCCGCGACTACGGGGAGACCGCGTCGGAAAAGGCCGACGAGCTCATCCTGCACATCCTCCTCGCGACCCTTTCGGTCACCGTGCTGATCTGGATTTTCCTGGGCTGGCGGGAAGCCTTGGTGGTCCTGGTGGCCGTGCCGGTCACCCTGGCGCTCACCCTTTTCGTCTACTACGCCATGGGGTACACCCTCAATCGCATCACCCTCTTCGCCTTGATCTTCTCCATCGGCATCCTCGTCGACGACGCCATCGTGGTGGTCGAGAATATCTATCGGCACCTTTCCCTGGGAACACGGCGGCCCGAGGAAGCCGCCATCGAGGGCGTGGACGAAGTGGGCAATCCCACCATCCTGGCCACCATCGCCGTCATCGCGGCCATCCTGCCCATGGCCTTCGTATCGGGCATGATGGGGCCCTATATGCGGCCCATACCCGTGGGGGCCTCGGCGGCCATGATCGCCTCCCTGGCGGTGGCCTTCATCGTCACGCCCTGGCTCGCCTTCATGCTTCTCAGGAACCACAAGGCGGCGCATGGGCGGCCCGCGGCCGGCGAGACGCGCCTGGCCGCCCTGTACCGCAAGGGCATGGAAAACCTCATGCGCAGCCGCGGGCGCCGCCTCGCCTTCTACGGGGCGAATCTGGCCCTTCTGCTTGCCGCGATGGGGCTTCTGGCCATTCGCGCCGTGGAGGTGAAAATGCTGCCCTTCGACAATAAGAGCGAGTTCCAGGTGATCCTGGACGCTCCCCGCGGCACGACCCTGGAAGCTTCGCATGCCATGGCTTCGGAAGTCGCGCGGACCCTGCTCGACCTGCCGGAAGTGGTGAGCGCCCAGGCCTATGCCGGCACCTCGTCCCCCTTCAATTTCAACGGGCTGGTGCGACACTATTTCCTCAGGCGCGGCGGGGATGTGTCGGAGGTCCAGGTGAACCTGCTGCCCAAGGGCGAACGGTCGCGGCAGAGCCATGCCGTCGCCATCGAGGCCCGCAAACGCATCGAGCCCGTGGCGCGCCGGTGGAAGGCCCGGGCCAAGGTGGCCGAAATCCCCCCGGGCCCTCCGGTCCTGTCCACTTTGGTGGCCGAGGTCTATGCGGCCGAGGATTCGGTGCGCACCCTGGCCGCGAAGGCCGTGATGGGCGTGTTGGAATCGACGCCCGGCGTGGTGGACGTCGATTGGAGCGTGCAGGCGGCGCAGCCCGAGCGCCGCTTCCGTGTCGATGCCGTGGAAGCATCCCGCCTGGGCGTTCCAGCCTCGCAAGTGGCCCAGGTGGTGGCGCTCGCGCTCTCGGGCGGCGAGCTGGCGCGCATGGAAGCGCCGACGGCCCGCGAAGATCGCCTGGTGGTGGCGCAACTTCCCCGGCAGGTGCGCGCATCGGTGCAGGATATGCTGGCCCTGCCCGTGGCGACCCCCGACGGCGTGGTACCCCTGGAGCGGATGGTGCGCGTGGAGGCAGGCGTCCGCCCTTCGCAGCGGATGCGCAAGGACCTGCGTCCGGTGGTGTACGTCACGGCGGACGTGGCCGATACCATCGAGGCTCCGGTCTATGCCATTCTCGCCATGAACCGGCGCCTGGACAGCCTGGAGATCGCGGGCGCGGAGATCCGCCGCTACAACGCTTCGGCTCCCGAAACCCTGGACGAACTGGCCATGAAATGGGATGGCGAATGGCAGGTCACGCTGGAGGTCTTCCGCGATCTGGGCATCGCCTTCGCCGTTGTCCTGTTGCTCATCTACGTGCTGGTGGTGGGCTGGTTCCAATCCTTCAGCATTCCCCTGGTCATCATGGCGCCCATTCCGCTCACCCTGATCGGCATCCTCCCCGGGCATGCCTTGTTCGGGGCCTTCTTCACGGCCACCTCCATGATCGGCATGATCGCCCTGGCCGGGATCATCGTGCGCAATTCCATACTTCTGGTCGATTTCATCCAGTTGGCCGAGGAGCGGGGGGAACCCGTCGCGCGCGCCGTCATCGAAGCCGGCACGGTGCGGTTCCGCCCCATCGCCCTCACCGCGGCCGCGGTGGTGGTGGGCGGGTTGGTGATGGTGCTCGACCCGATCTTCCAGGGACTGGCCGTGGCGCTCATGAGCGGCGCCGTGGGGGCAACGCTGCTCACCATGGTTCTGGTTCCCCTGCTGTATTGGGAACTGCGCAAGCATGCGGCGGCCATGCCGGGGGAGGAATTCCGATGAACATCGCTAGGATGGTCCGCATCGTGGCCACCGGAGGCTTGGACCTGTTGCGAAATTGGCAGGGCGATTACGGAGTGATCAGCATGGCATCGCCATAGCTGAACAGCCGGAACTCCCGGGAGAAGGCCTCCGTATACGCGGCCCGGGCGCGGTCGGCGCCCAGCAGGCTGCACACCAGCATGAACAGGGTGGAGCGCGGCCAATGGAAATTGGTCAGCAGCCCGTCCACGGCGCTCCAGGCATGTCCTGGCCGGATGAAGATGCGGGTCTCCCCCGAGCCGGACGCGACGCCCCCCTGGGGGGCGCCGGGCCGCAGGGCGCAGGTCTCCAGCACCCGCGCCACCGTGGTCCCCACCGCCCAGACCCGCCCGCCGCGGGCCCGGGTCTCGTTCACGGCGGCGGCGGTGTCCGCCGGCAGATCGAACAGCTCGGCATGCATGGCATGGTCTTCCACCGCCTCGCTTTGCACGGGCTTGAAGGTGCCGGCCCCCACGTGCAGGGTCAGCTTGCGGATGGCCACCCCCCGGGCGGCGATGCGGTCCAACAGGGCGTGGCTGAGATGCAGGCTGGCGGTCGGCGCCGCCACCGAGCCCGGCCGTTCCGCGAACACGCTCTGGTAGGTCTCGGCGTCCGCCGGGCCGGCCTCCCGCCGGATATAGGGCGGCAAGGGGATTTGGCCGGCGGCCTCCAGCGCGCGGTGGAAGTCCTCCGGGTCGAGGTTGAAGCGGAGCAGGCGCGTGCCTCCGTCGAAGAACCCGTCCACGGTGGCCCTCAGATCCGGCGAGAAGCGCACCTGGTCGCCGATGCGGAAGCGCTTGGCCGGCTTGACCATGGCCTCCCAGCGCATGCCCGCATCCGCGCCGGCGCCTGGGCCGGGTTTCCCCGCCTGTGCGGTCCCCTCGACGCCGCCGGGGCGCGGGGTCAACAACAGCACTTCGGCCCGCTGGCCCAGGGGGGTCTCCCCTACCAAGCGGGCCCGGAGCACCTTGGTGTCGTTCAGGACCAGCAGGTCGCCGGGGGCCAGGCGGTCCGGAAGGTCCCGGGCGTGGCCGAAGGCGAAGGGGGCCCCGGAGCGCGGGGCCACCAGCATGCGGGCCTCGCCGCGGGGCAGGGGCTCAGTGGCGATGAGATGCTCGGGGAAGGCGAAATCGAAGTCGGAGGTGCGCATCAGGGCCGGAATTGAATGGATCAGGGTTGCAATAATAGAATCTTCCCGGAGGCCCGTCGCGGGCACGGGAGGCCGCCTTGCACGAGAATCGCACGCTTTTCGCCCGTTCCTTCTGCCTGGGCCGCGGGATCGAGATCGGAGCACCGCATTTTCCCATGAAGCTCCCGCCGGAATCCCGTGTCCGGTACGTCGATCGCCTCCCCGTCGAAGCTCTGCGCAGGCAATACCCGGAGCTGGCGGACCTGCCCCTGGTGGAGGTGGACGTCGTCGACGACGGGGAGACCCTGGGCACCCTGACGGACGCCTCCGAGGACTTCGTCATCGCGGCCCAGTTCATCGAGCATTGCCAGAATCCCCTGCGCGCGCTCGTGAACATGCTCCGGGTGGTGCGCGCGGGCGGCTTCGTCCTGATCACCGCGCCCGACAAGCGCCAGACCTTCGACAAGGATCGCCCCATCACCGACAACGAGCATATCCTGGAAGAATGCCTCCGGGGCCCCGGCATGAACACCTTCCGGCATTATTGCGAGTGGGTGTCCCTGGTCGAGAAAACCGCGGACGGGATCGAGGAACGGGCCCGGGACCTGATGGAGAGGAAATACAGCATCCATTTCCACGTCTGGGATCCGGACGCCTTCCTGCGCTTCCTCCTCTTCGCCAAGGAGCGCTTCAACCTGCCGTTCGAGATCTTCGCGACGTTGCTGAACGGCAATGAATTGATGGCGGCCCTGCGGAAAACCGCCTGAGATCGGGCTAATGTCCCGCTGCCGGGGCCGCGGCGGGCTTGCCGCCGGCCTTGGCGGTCTTGGCGGATCCCTTGGACGCCGGCTTCGCCGCCTTCGCGTTCGCGGCTTTCGCGGAGCCCGGCGGCTTCGCCTTCGGCGCGGCGGGCGAGGCTTTCGATGCCGGCGGCGCGGAGGCCCCGGGGCGGCCTTCCGGCGCGGCTTCCGGGGTCTTGCCGCCCAGCATGCGATAGGCTTCGCCGGCGGCCATGGCCACGGTCTCGTCCGGGTCCGAGAGCAGGCGCCGGGCGTCGTCCAGGGCGGCCCGGGGATCGATCTTGGTCAGGGCCGTGAGGGCCTCCCGGCGGATGACCGGATCCTTGTCGGCGCACAGGGCCTGCAAGGTGCGGACATGGGCGGTGTCGCGGCTGAAGGCCATGGTGAGCAGGGCGGGCACGCGCAAGGCGCCGGCGGCGGTATCGGCGGCCACCTGGCGCAGTGCCTCGGAGGCGGGTGGTCCCAAAGTGACTAGGTTGTACATGATCTGGCGGACTCCCGCCGGATCGGGCACCTCCTGGGCCAGCTTCCCGGCCGCGGCTCGGAGCAGGGCGGCGCTCTGGCCGCGAATCGACTCCGCAACGGGAGCGGGAGCAGGGACGGGGGCCGGGACGGGATCCGGCGCGGCGGGGCTCTCGGATTGGCTGGCCTCGGCACGTTCAAGCGCCTCCTGCATGTCCTGGAGGCGCTTCTCCAACTCGGCATTGCGCACTTCGAGAATGGCCACCCGCTCGGGTAGCGTGCGCTTCTGGCGCCGGGGGGCGAAGCCCTGCACCTGCAACGCGAAGGTGATGCCGGGCGAATTGTATCCGTCGGGCCGGGACTTCGAGGGCGCGAGGAAGAAGCCCCATTCGCCATCCTGGCGGATCCAGCTCTGGAACTCGGTGAGGCCGATGCTGACTCCCAGGAGGTCCTTGTACCGCCAGCACAGGGTGAGCACCTGGTGGAAATCGGAGAAGCGCTCGAACACCTCGTATCCGAGATAGGCGCCGGCGCCGAGGTCCTGCTCCAGGCCGGCGTTGAGGCCGACGGCGTTCTTGTTGGCGCCGTTCAGGTAGGAGAATCCCAGGTGCACGCGGCTGTCGCTGGGGAAGCGCTTGGCGATGGTGGCGTAGCTCTCGCCGTACAGGGTCTCGAGCACGTCCTCGTCCTCGATGCCGTACAGGCCGCCTTCGGGGCTGCCCAGGATGTTGCGCACGCCGAAGACCAGGTCGGGCCAGAACACGTCCTCGCGCACCAGCAGGGCCTTGATGGAGAAGGCG
>CBILQL010000008.1:0-20141 GCA_966238865.1 uncultured bacterium | reverse complement strand
AAATGGCCCTTGACGTACTCGGCATAGGCACCTGGTGTTTGCAGGAGCTGCCCGATCCGCTCGGTGACGGCGGCCAAGGTCTGATCCTGGTGCTCCAGCCACATCTGGGCGTGCAGGGCCCGCATGGCCTCGGGGCTGAGGACCGGGAGATGGATGTCGTTGAAGTCGAGCACCAGGTCCTGGGACCCGAGGTGCACGCGGAACTCCTCCACGGGCGCGGCGGCGGCGGGGCCGGAGAGGGGCCCCTGGCAGAAGGGCAGCAGCCGCTCGATGATGGCCCCGACCTCGGCCTCGCCATAGCCTGCGAAGATTGCCACGCCGTAGTCCATCACGTACAGGTAGCCGTCCTCGGAGCGGTCATCCGCGTTGAGGGGGCTGGCGGATTTCTTCCGGTAGAACAGCTCGCCGGGCGAGGTGGCCGCGAGATCCCCCGGGAACTCGGCGCGGCAGCGCTTGATGTCGATCTCCTCCGCGATCTGGTAGGCGCGGACGGTGTAAACGGGTCGGATTTCCGGGGCCATGGCTAAAGGGTAACCCCAAAATCGGGCTCCCCTCAACAATTATCCCTTTTTCCCGCGCGGCGCAACGGAATAGTATCTTGGTGGGACGGGAGACGCCGCCATGGCCACGCAGAAAGCGATATTCGCGGCAGGCTGCTTCTGGGGAGTGGAGGAAAGCTTCGTCCGCATCCCGGGCGTGCTGGGGACGCAGGTGGGTTACACCGGCGGCAGCCGGGATCATCCCGACTACCGCGCCGTGTGCGGCGGTGACACCGGCCATGCCGAAGCCGTGGAGGTGGAGTTCGATCCGGACAAGGTCGGCTACCGGAGCCTGGTCGAAGCCTTCTGGGAGCTGCACGATCCCACCACCCTGAACCGCCAGGGCCCGGACGTCGGCACGCAGTACCGCTCCGCCATCTTCTACATGGACGAGGACCAGCGCCGGGAGGCCGAGGCCTCCAAGGCCGCCCTCGCCGCCTCCGGCAAGCTCCGTCGCCCGGTGGTCACCGAGATCAAGCCCGCCGGCGCCTTCTGGCGCGCCGAGGAATACCACCAGCGCTACCTCGCCAAGCGCGGCCTGCCCGGCTGCCATCTCTGATGCCCGCATAGGCCCGCCCCCGGGGTTTTTCCCCTCAGGCAACGGTTTTCGCCGATCCGCATATCCCCGTTTTCCGATTCCGTGTATCTTTAGGAACCTGTGAAGGCCTCCGACCTCCTCCAATCCTGGCTTGACGCCCGCCTGCCCGCCCCGGCCCTGGCCTGGCTCGGGGAGAAATCCGCCCAGCTGGCCGCCGGGGCTCCCGAGAAGACCGCCTTCGCCGCCTTCAGCGCCGCCGTGCGCCATGCCGGCAAGGAACCCCTGCGCCTCGGGGCCTCCGAACTCCGCGACGCCGCCCTCGCCGTGGAAGGCTGGGACCCCTCCGGCTGGACCGCCGCCGACGCCGCGCGCATCCGCCTGCTGCTGGCCCTGCCTCCGGGCGCGGCCTCGGCGCGCACCATCCTCCAGATCCACCAGACCGCCGACGTGGCCGAGGCCGCGGCGCTGCAGAAGTCCCTGCCCCTGCTGCCCGACCCCGAGGCCCACATGGCCTGGGCCCGGGAGGGAATCCGCAGCAACATCCAGGTCGTCTTCGAGGCCATCGCCCTGCGCAATCCCTACCCCGCCAAGCATTTCGACGAGATCGGCTGGAACCAGATGGTCACCAAGACCTTCTTCCTGGAATCGCCCCTCGAACTTGTCTGGGGCCTGGACCGCCGCGCCAACGCCGCCCTGGGCCAGATCCTCACCGACCTGGCCTACGAGCGCTGGGCCGCCGGCCGCGGCTTCAGCCCCTGGCTCTGGCGCTGCGTGGGCCCGGTGGCGCACACCGTCCCCGGCGGCCGCGCCTTCGCGGCCCTGGAGAAGACGCTCGCGGACATGGGACCCGAGGCGCATCGCCGGGCCGCCGCCCTGGCCCTCGCCGCCTGCCCGGCCCCGGAAGCCGCGCGCCTGCTCGCCACCAAACCCGACCTGGCCGCCGCCGTCGCAGGCGGGGCCCTCACCTGGGAGACCCTGAATGTCCGCCAGCCCTGACAAGATGCGCTTCATCGATCCGCACATCCACATGGTGTCGCGCACCACCGACGATTACGCCGCCATGGCCGCCGCCGGCATCGTGGCCGTGATCGAGCCGGCCTTCTGGGTGGGCCAGCCCCGCACCGAGGCGGGCACCTTCAAGGACTACTTCGCCTCCCTGGTGGGCTGGGAGCGCTTCCGCGCCTCGCAGTTCGGCATCCGCCATTACTGCACCATGGGGCTCAACTCCAAGGAGGCCAACAACGAGGCCCTCGCCGAGCAGGTGCTGGATCTCATCCCCCGCTTCGCCGGCAAGGAGGGCGTGGTCGCCATCGGCGAGATCGGCTACGACGAGATGACCAAGGCCGAGGACAAGTACTTCCGCCTCCAGCTCGAGCTGGCCAAGGAGCTCGACATGGTGGTGCTCATCCACACCCCCCACCGCAACAAGAAGGTGGGCACCTCGCGCAGCATGGACGTCATCGTCGAGCACGGCATCGCCCCCTCGCGCGTCATCATCGATCACAACAACGAGGAGACCGCCAGGGAGACCCTCGACCGCGGCTTCTGGGCCGCCTTCACCATCTATCCCAAGACCAAGATGGGCAACAAACGCATGGTCGAGATCGTCAAGACCTACGGCGGCGAGCGCGTAATCGTGGACTCCTCCGCCGACTGGGGCATCTCCGACACTTTGGCCGTGCCCAAGACCGCCAACCTGATGCTGGAAAGCGGCATCCCCCGCGCCACCGTGGAGCGGACCTGCTACGGCAACGCCCTCGCCGCCTACGGCCAGAGCGGACAGTTCGACGAGAAGGACTGGCTGGATGCCCCCGGCATCGATCGCTCCCAGCTCTTCGAGGGCAACAGCATCCTGCGCGGCGGCGGTCCCGAAGAGGATAGCAGGCTCATCCAATAGCCTTGGCTCTGTCCGCAGAGCCTAGCGCCGCAGCCGGATCTCCACCTCCCAATCCACGTACTTCCATTCCGGGGTGGCGCGGAGGGCGGCCAGCAGCTCGTCGAAGGCGGGCGCATCCGCCGGGGCGAATTCGAACCAGGTGAGGAAATCGAAGGGCTGGGGCGTTCCCAGGTCCCGGCAATGGTGCAGCTTGCGGGCGATGGCGGGCAGGTAGCGCATCCCGATGCGGATATGCGCGCTGCTCTCCTCGAAGATCGCGCGCCGTTCGTCCGGGGTGAGCGCCCACCAGGCCGCGGTCTTGCGGATCGGGATCAAGGCCCCGCAGGTGGACTCCGGACGGCCCAGCCCCTCCTGGCGCGCGACGAGATCGGTCTTCTCGCCCCGGTTCACATAGCGTTCGTTGCTGACGATTCCGGTGAGGCCCCACGCCGCCCCGTCGGGCGCCGCGGATTCCGGAATCACTTCGACCCTCACGGCGGCCGGAAGCGCGGCCCCGGCCACGGCGCGCATCCCGGTAACTTCCCAGGTACCTGTCGCTCCGCCCGCGAAGGTGAAGAGCCGTCCGTCCATGGACCGGAAAGATAGGCTTTCCCGGCGGCGTCCCCCATCCCTGCCGCGGAACAGCTCCGGCCGCCGGGCCGCGCTGGAGGCATGGGCGCGGAGGTTTTGGCATTCTTTGTCAATGCCGGCCTTAACAAAGCCGGGCATACCGGCCCATCGAAACCCCGAGGCATGGCCCGCGAGGACCGCGGGACCCGGCCCGGGATCACTCCGCGGCCGGAGGCTCCACCCTATCCGCGATCCCTTCCAGGAATTCCGGCTTGAGGTAACGCACGCGTTCCCCCAGCTGATCCACCTCCGTCCGGAGGCGGGCCCACTCGAGCAGGCGCAGCACTTCGGCCAGGGGTTTCTTGAGCAGGCGGTAGACCGGCCGGTGGACCTCCTCCTCGAGGCCGGTGCGCAGGCCGGGAACCGTGACGGCGTAGAGGGGGGCCTTGAGCTTGGGCTGTAGGGCCAGGAGGTCGGCGAGGCGCCTCAGGCCTTCCCAATGTCCGCCGCCCGGCTCGAGGACGAAAGCGGCCACCGGGCCGGCGCCGTCCATCCAGACGACGTCCAGGCCTTCCAGCGCGAGGCGCACGGCCTCGTCCCCCTGGGATGCGTCCAGGGAACCCGCCACGGCGCCGTCGCTCCCGGCCTCTTCCGCGATGCCTTCCAGGGACGCCGGGTCCTCGGGGAGCGAGGCGGGGAACTCTTCCGGGGTCGCCTCCAGCACGTTCAAACCCCGGCGGCGTCCCAGGCTGCGCAACAGCGTCCGGGCTTCCGCCCGGGCGAAGCCTTGTCCTTCCGGGGAAGCCGCCCCCGGTACGGACCGGGCCTGCGCGATGGAAACCAGGCCCAGTCGGGACGAGAGGACAAGCTTCCGGGCGGATTGGGGGACGCGTGCAATCATGGCTTTTCCTTTCGAAAAGGAGGAGGTGACGGCAAAGAATATACTGCACATGCGGGCAGCATTCAAGCGCTTTTTGAGGCCGATGCCTGGACATGCAGTCTATAATCTGGTGCCATGCCTTCCGAGTTGCCCCCCGATCCCACATCTCCGACTCCGGGGGGAAAACCGTCCTTCGAGCCGCGCGATCCCGGCGCTCCGCCACCCAAGCATCCCCGCATGGGAACCGATCAGGACACCGGGCCGGGATCCGGGGAGGAAGCGACAGCCTCCACTTCGAAAGGCTCCCTGGCGATCCTGGGCCTGCTCCTCCTGGTGGCCGCCTTCGTGGTCTGGAAGCAATTCTTCTCCGCTCCGAAAACGGAGCCCGCCATTGGCAATGTCGGCCCGGGCGGCAAAGTCCGGGCGGATGGGAAGAAGGCGAAGAAGGCCCGGAAAGCCGGAACCGGGAAAGGTGCCGCGGATTCCCTCTCCGGGGCGGGCCGCGCAGCAGCCGCGGACAGCGGCAAGGCTTCCCAGCCGGTCGCGCGCTGGAGCATCCGCGAAGAGGATGCCGGCGAGGAGCCCCAGGATCCCGAGTCCTACGCCTTCGCCCGCGTGCCCTGGGAAGACCCCGGATCCGAGGCGTTGCGGGAGAGGGTCCGCCGGCTCGGCGAAGGCTTCGACCGCCGTCCCGTGGGCCGCTTCAGCGCCGTCGAAGGCAGGGAGGTTTTCCTTCGCCTCTCCATGCCGGTCATCGAGACCAAGGACAGGAAGCTGTCCCGGATCCCCGAATCCGCCGTCGCCGAATACCTGCCCGAATGGTACCAGCGCGGTTTCACCTTGCATTTCCGGGGGCACCGCGAGCCGTTCTCGCCCCGCAGCTTCCGCCTCGGCAAGATCCCGGGAAGCCTGCCTTCATCCGGAGACGACAAGGAGCGCCTGGTGAAATACGCCGTGTACGCGGAGATCGCCACGGCCGCGGACATCGCCGGCGGCTCCGACGACGCCGACCGGGGTTCTCCCGACGCCCTGCTCATCTATCCGCATGCCGGGAGGGAACGGGGAGAAGGCGCCAACGGCTTCACCGAAGCCGGGGAGCTACGGTCCCCTCCCCCGGATGCCCCGTTCGACATGGCATATTTCCGCCGCCTCACGGGCGGACCCATCGACTCCCTGCGCGCCTATGCCCTGGCCGATCGCGGGTTCCTGGTGGTGGAGGCCCATGCCCGCCGCTCCCCGCAGGCCTCGTCTCCGGCGCGACACGGCGCCTTCCTCTTCCTGGTCCGGCCCGAGGAGCGCAAGATCGCCTTCCTGGTACACGGATTCGACGCGCGCCCCTGCCGGAAAGGCAAGGACATCCGCTTCCGGGGGATTCTCGACGTGGGGGGCGACGAAACGCCGGAGCTGCTCCTGGGCCCGCATCCCGCCTTCCTGGTCCACGAGGACGCGGAGGGGATCAAGTACCACTACGCGGCCGGCTCCGCGTGTCAGGATTAGGCCCTGTCCGAAACCCGCTGATCAGCGGACTTTCCGCTTGCGCCCCGCCGATTTCCCCGCCGCCGCGGCCACCTGAACACGGCGGAAGCAGTCCACGGCATGATCGTTCACCATGCCGGTGGCCTGCATGTGGGCGTAGATGATGGTCGAGCCCACGAACTTGAAGCCGCGCTTCCTGAGATCGGCGCTCAGGGCATCGCTCTCCGGGCTGGTGGCTGGATAGTCGCCGAGAGTCCGCACCGTGTGGCGCAAGGGTTTGCCGCCCACGAAGCGCCACACATAGGCGTCGAAGGATCCGAATTCCCGCTGGACTTCCAGGAATTTTCCGGCGTTATGTATGGAGGCTAGGATCTTGGCCCGGTTGCGGATGAGGCCGGGATTGGACAGGAGAGCCGCCACCTTGCGTTCCCCGTAACGGGCGACTTTTTCGGGAAGGAAGTCGTCGTACGCGAGGCGGTAGTTCTCCCGCTTCCGCAGCACCGTGTACCAGCTGAGCCCCGCCTGGGCGGCTTCCAACGTCAGGAACTCGAACAGGCGGCGGTCATCATGCTCCGGCACCCCCCATTCCTCGTCGTGGTAGGCCACGTAATCGGGCTTGGACAAATCCACCCAGGGGCATCGCCGCACAGTCTTTTTTCCGGACATCGGTCCTCCCATGCTTCCGCGCGCATGCGCGCCGCGCATCCGGCGCCAAGTCTCGCAGCCGAGTCGCGCAGTACTACGCAGCTGGAAAGATAGCGTGTTCCGCCGGAATATTCGGCGCCCAAGTTCCCTTCCCGGCGCCCGGAACGTCCAACCCCCGCGAACCGGCAAGCAACCCAGACAAGCGGCGCAGAGGTGAAGTTCCTCCTTTCCATCATCGCCGTTCTCTCGGCCGGTCCGGTGCTCCTGGGTCTCCTGCTCGGCTGCCATGAAGCCCGCACGCCCGCGGGCCCCGACGATCCCCCCGTCGACCCCGTGGCCCGCACGGACACCCTCCCCGTCGACACGACGGTCCGTGACACGGCCGGCAAGGCCATCCCGCCGGGAAGCACGTCCGGCTACGGCATCCTGGATCCGCATGCCGCCTCGGCCTGCTTCGAGGCCCCTCCCGGCGAGCGCCTGTCGCGCGTCTCCGAGGCGGAGGGGGCCATCAACCTGTACTTCAACAAGAGCGCCAAGACCGGCATCCCCGGGGCGGCCGGCAACGAGGCCAACCACAACGTCAACCTCGAGCGGCGACTGCTGCACCGCCTGGCCGGCGCCCGGCGCAGCATCGAGTTCGCCACCTACGAAATCAACCTGCCGCGGGTGATCGAGGCCCTGGCCGCCAAGGCGGCCGAAGGCGTGCGGGTGCGCGTCATCGCCGACGCCAAGGCACCGGACGACGAGGCGCACGAGATCCGCTACGACATCATGCGCGGTTTCCTGGAGCGGCTCGTCCGCGGCCGGGACGGGATTCCGGGCACCGCCGACGACGTGGCCCTGATGGCCGATTCCCCCGTGCTGGCCCTCGCCGACACCGCCCTGCGGGCCGCCCTGGGCCTGCCCCCGGACGCGGAGGATCTGCCCGCCTTCTCGGGCCTGGTGGGCACAAAGACGCTGGAGGGCCGCCTGGTGGCCCCCGGCGAGCAGAAGGCCGGCGGCGGCTATTACAGCGCCCCCGACCAGATGCACAACAAGTTCGCGATCGTGGACGGGGAGTGGGTGTTCACCGGCAGCTGGAACTTCACCGTCACGGGCCTCTACGGCGACGATGCCGACTACCTCGCCTGCGGCCTGAACGGCAGCCAGCAGCACAGCCTGGAGATGCGTTCCGCCGAGGTGGCCGCCGCCTACCGGGCCGAGTTCGCGGAGATGTGGGGCGGGGACGGCGACAAGCCCGATCCGATGGCGGCCGATTTCCACGGGCGCAAGCAGGACAACACGCCCCACCTGTTCGACGTGGGGGGCCGCAGGGTGGAGGTCTATTTCAGCCCCGGGGACGGCGCGGTGCAGAGGCTCACCGACATGATAAAGGCCGAGGCCGATTCCGGGGTCCTGTTCTCCATCTTCGCCTGGTCGTCCCAGGCGCTGGTGGACGCGCTCAAGGTGAAATGGGAGGGCAGCCCGGACTCGGCGGCCGGCGAGCGCACCGGCTTCGCCATCCGCGGGCTCTTCGACGCCTCCTTCTGGAACCAGTGGTGGAGCGCCTCCATCGAGATGACCGGCCGCATCCACGCCACCGCCTCGGTGAACAATCCCCGCGCCCCCTGGAAGCACCCGGCCCCGGTGTGCCGGCAGGGGCCCGACTCCCGCAAGCTCCACAGCAAGACCCTGATCCTCGACGCCGACACCGACAGCGATCCCACCGTGGTCATCGGATCCACCAATTGGAGCAACAACGGCGAGGACGTGAACGACGAGAACATGGTCATCCTGCACGACCGCGATCTCGCCAACCAGGCCCGGCAGGAGTTCGAGGCCCGCTGGGAATCGTCGGGATGCGGCGGATAGGGGAAGTTCCCCGGGAAAGTTCCTCCGACGGCATGCGCCGGAATTATTTTTCCGCGTGAGCGCCGCATGGCGCATCCCGGCAAGCCCGGGCTTCCGAAGGGAGATCGTCCATGAAACCCCTCGCCCTGCTGTCCGCCGCCGTCCCGCTGCTGTTTCCGATCCTGGCGTCCGCCCTGGTGATCGACAAGCCCACCTTCTCCCTGACCTTCGATTCCGACTGGTTCGAGGGATTCGTCCTGGATCCCAGCGTCCCGTTCCATACCGTCGGGGACACGGTCCACGACGCCGCCGGCTACCTGCAGGGCATGCCGGTCACCGCCTCCACCCCGGCGAACCAATACTTCGACAACGTGACCCTGTCCCTGGCCGCGCAGTATGTCCGCACCGACAGCTCCGAAAAGCGGCTGGGCAGCTATCTCTTCAAGACGTCGGGATGGAGGGAGCGGGAACCGGAGGATGAGGAGTCGGTGGAGATCCGGCGCCTCTATACCCTGGACGAAGGCGGGGTGGCCTTCTTCGCCTGGATGTCCTACGAGCCCGGAGGCGAAGCGGCGCTGGCCGAATTCGAGGCTGCCCTGGCCACCCTGCGGATCAAGGGAGTGGGCGTCCGGGACCGCCGGTTCCGGCCCGGAACGGCGGCCGCCCCTTCCGGATCGGCGCGGCTGGATCTGCTGGGCCGCGCCCGGACGACGGCAAGTCGCCTTCCCGCCGGGCATTACGTCCTGCGCGCGCGCTGAAGCGATGGTCCCGAAATCAGGACCTTGACCAAGGACTACCGGAGCCCCTGACAGGTTGGTCAGGGGCGCTTAGCGGAGATAGGCCAGCACCAGGCCGCGCAGGCGTTCCCGCTCGGCCTTGGGCAGATCGCAATAGCTCTGGATTTTGCCCCGGCACTTGGCCGCCCCGCAGCCGCAGGGGACTTCCCAGCCCGGCTCGTTGATGGCGGAGCTGTAGTCGATGCTCAGCTCGTCGCCGACCTCGATGTCGCGGATGGCGTAGAGCAGCAGGGATCCGTCCACGTATCCCAGGTTGGGCTCGCAGCTGTGGTTGATCAGGTCGTCATAGCCGGGATTGTCCGGATCCTCGACGAGGTAGGTGTCGGGGCCGATCTGCAGGGCCCGCGTGGTGGGCGTGATCTCCTCGGGACCCTTGATGAGGCCGCCGCACTGGATCACGGGCGCGCCGGAGGGGATGAACTCCCTGGCGAATACGCCCTTGCCGTGCACCGGCGAGTCGCCGACTTCGAGGCGTGATTGGATACGGTCTACAGAGTGACGGGAGGGTGCGATCTTTTCCAAGTGAGAGCCTGGTTGGGGTGGTCCGGCCTGATGATTCCTGGAAAAGTATATAATCGCGACATTCCCGAATCCATTACTAGGGTAAAGAAAAGGGAAGTTCCGGGAAGCCCGGCCCGGCGTGCGGTCGGAGGGCGGGGCCGCGCCCGGGGCCGGAGGGAGGGGCCGGGGAGAGGGGCCTCCAGGGGCGGCCCGGGGACTGCCCCCCCGGGGGGATCGACCCGAGGTTGCCGAGTGACCCCGGGGAGACCGGGCATGGAAAGACGTGGCATGGACTTGCAAAATCCTTGCCGTGAACGGGGGGGGCGAATTCGAAGCGTTATCTAGAGCTCGGAATAGGTGAGGCTGTCGCACGCGATGCCGTCGCCCTCATCTTTCAGACAGGCCCTCACCAGCAGGGGCGGTCCCAGCTTGCCAATGACGGAAGGGACCACCAGGGTGTCGCGTCCGCCAGGATCGAGGGTCACGGCAATGATGTATCGGGATACTGTCGTGTCAGTAGATGAAACCATAGCTTGGGCTATCTTCGGCGAAGCAGAAAGTGTTGAAAATCGAATCCCGGCAATTCGCTTTTCGCCCCTTGCCGTCCGACCGGAGACGGAATTTCACCCCCTGTGACCGCCAGGATCTGCGATAGGGTAACGGCTAGGGGACCGTAGTGGATGCGGGCGGATCCTCGGTCGAATATCTTGCCGAAGCGACATATCGATCAAGGCACCAGGATCTCCCGCGGCCATGGGATCCAACCCCTCCTGTCATTGTTCGGAGACAATCGTCCCTGTTTATCCAGGGCTTTCAGGATTCCGCATCCAAGCACCGGATGCGCATCCCGACTGGTTCGCCTCAGTCGATTTCGTGGACTTGTATATCGAAGTTTCTGATGGTTTTCCCTGAAGTTGGCGGAGACGATTCGCTTGATACCCGGGGCTCGACGGCTGACCTGCCAGATTTCGCTTGATTTCGGCCTACGAAATCGGTTTACCATAAAGTATGGACGAGAAGCGACTGCGCCCCGAAAGCCTGATGATGAGCTACGGCTATACCCCGGCCTGGTCCGAGGGAGCCATCAAGTGCCCGATCTTCCAGACCTCCACCTTCGTGTTCAACAAGGCCGAGCAGGGCAAGGCCTTCTTCGAGGTGGCCTATGGCCTGCGCCAGGCGAACCCCGGCGAGAAGACCGGCCTCATCTACAGCCGCATCAACAATCCCGACCTTGAGATACTGGAGAACCGCCTCGCCCTCTGGGACGGGGCCGAGGACTGCGCCACCTTCGAAAGCGGCATGGGCGCCATCACCACCGCCCTGCTGGAATACCTCAAGCCCGGCGACCTGGTGCTGACCAGCGCGCCCCTGTACGGCGGCACCGACCATTTCATCACCCAGAACCTCCCGGCCCTCGGCATCGAGGTCATGGAGTTCCAGCCCGGCCAGGAGCTGGGCGAAGCGGAGAAGCGCCTGGAGGCCTCGGGCAAGGCCGACAGGCTGGCCATGATCTACGTGGAGACCCCGGCCAATCCCACCAACGTGGTCATCGACATCGCCCGCTGCCGCGCCATCGCCGACCGCTTCGCGGTCCCGGCCAGGGACGGACAAACGGCTCCGGGCCCCGCCATTCAACGGGGGATCGAGACCTCTGGACCTGGTGGGCAGCCCGCGCGGCGCGCCCTGGTCGCCGTGGACAACACCTACATGGGCCCGCTGTGGCAGCATCCCCTGAAGCTGGGCGCCGACCTCGTCCTCTACTCCGCCACCAAGTACATCGGCGGCCACAGCGACGTGATCGCCGGCGCGGCTCTCGGGAGCAAGGAGGTCATCGGCCGCATCAAGGTGCTGCGCACCTTCCTCGGCAACATGGCCGGCCCCTGGACCGGCTGGCTGCTGCTCCGCAGCCTGGAGACACTCAAGGTGCGCATGGAGCAGCAATGCGCCAACGCCCAGATGGTGGCCGCCTTCCTCTCGCGCCATCCCAAGGTGGAGCGGGTCTACTACCTGGGCCTGCTGACCCCGCAGGACGGCCCCCAATACGAAATCCACAAGCAGCAGCATTCCGCACCGGGCGCCATGGTCGCCTTCGACATCAGGCCCGCGGAAGGCGCACCCGGCGCCGGCGACCCGCGCGAGAACGAGGCCCGGGCCTTCCGCTTCCTCAACGCCCTGAAGCTCATCAAGCTGGCGGTGAGCCTGGGCAGCACCGAATCCCTGGCCGAGCACCCCTACACCATGACCCATGCCGGCGTGAACCAGCGCCACAAGGCCGAGATGAACATCACGGAGAAGCTGATCCGCCTCTCCGTCGGCGTCGAGCATTACGACGACATCATCTGGGACCTGGGGCAGGCGCTGGAGGCGATGTAGGCCTGTGCTCAATCACACCGCACGGCATTCCGGTCGCGGAGCAGGTCGGGCGCGGCTCAGCGCGGGCCTTTTCCGAGGTATTGAAAAGGCAACCGCGTCCCCTGCGCGCCAAGCCGCGCCTCCGGGGCATGCTTTCTGAAAACCCGACCCTTTGTGGAAAATCCTGTTTGGCTGATTGCAATGAAACCAGGCTGAACAGCCTCCATCTTTCAAGGTTTCAAAGTGAGGATTGAGGCGGAAAATATTCTTCCGGCATTGGCGGTGCCGCTAATTGCAGCACCGGCGATCACCTGGGCAGTGTATAAGCCGGCAAGGGTATTCGCCCCCGCGTGGGTGGAAAATGTTTCTTGCGTGACCGCGATGATTTGCCTTGAAGACGAATCGAAATATCCTGCCGCGTTCGATTTGTATGAAAACGCGTTGCGTTTTGTAGGAACGGCAGTCGGCTCTTTCCGAAAGCAACCGCGCATCATTTTCTGTTCCAGCGAGGCTTGCGCCCAATCATTCGGCCTGAATTCGACTGCAAGGGCGATTGGCAGGTGGGGCATAGTCATAGGCCCTAGAGGATGGACGGATTATTATGTCCGTCACGAGATGCTTCACCATCGTCAAGGAGAAGAACTCGGCATTCTTTCTCATTTGACGGAACCAAAATGGCTTGTTGAAGGCATGGCATATTCGCTTAGCGACGATCCTCGTCGACCGCTATCGGAGCCATGGCAGCAATACCGCACCACGTTCGAGGCGTGGTATCAAAAGATCGGAAAAGGAAATCTTTGGAAAGAGGCGAGGAAGCTGTAAAAGCAGTTTGGTTCAAGGATTGGTGATGCATCCTCCCTTAGCGATTGGCCGACCCGTGAAGATTCTCGCCTGCTTCTCGATTTCACGCCCCAAGCCGATACCCGGCGATTGATTAATATGAAGTATTTCGATCCCCGCGTCCACGGAGTCCACATGCCCGAAACAGAAAACAGGATCTGCCCCGCGGGCCATCGCTACCAGAAGTCCAGCGATTGCCCCGTATGCCCAAAGTGCGAGGCGGCCAGGAGACCGGAGGCCGCTTTCCTTGCGGTTCTGGGCGCCCCCGCCCGGCGGGCCCTGGAAGGGGCGGGCATCAAGACCCTGGCCCAGCTCGCCCGGCGGACCGAGAGCGAGCTGCTCGCCCTGCACGGATTCGGACCCGCCTCCCTGCCGAAGCTCCGCGCTGCCCTGGCGGAGCGGGGGCTGGCTTTCCGCCGGTAGCCCGGGACGGCAGGGCTTGCCTTGGAAGAGGCCGTCTCCGGAATTAAGTTGGGAATTTCCTCGACGTTACTTTACCACTACTCCAGGGGGATCCCATGCTGCGCAAGTACTCCATGACAATGATCGCAATCACCGTTTCCGCCGCCGCCGCCTTCGGCAGCGCAGCCAAGGACACCTCCAAGGCCGCCGCCGGCATCGTGGTCGAGCCTGCTGCCAAGTCCGCTGCGACGGCTTCTGCCGCCCCGGCCGCCAAGCCTGCTGCGACGACCTCTGCCGCCCCGGCCGCTTCCGCTGCCCCTGCCAAGCCCGGTGCGGCGGCTACCGCCAATGCCGGCACGCCTTGCGAAGAGGTGAAGGCCAAGCTTTCCGAGAAGCTCACCGCCAAGGGCGTCAAGACCTTCACCTTGGACGCGGTGCCGAAGGAACAGGACGCGAAGGATGGCAAGGTGATCGGCTCCTGCGAGGGCGGCGCCAAGAAGATCGTCTACAAGAAGGGCTGAACGAAAGACAGTCGATTCGTAGGCGCGGCTCCCGGCCGCGTCTCCGTCATTCCACGATGCGATAGGCTTCGGCCTGCGCCCCGTCCAGCGCGGTCGCCGCCGGTTTCGCGTCTGCCGGCTTCGCTTCGGAATCGGCCACCTTCACGGAATCGGGATTCTCGCCTCTCGCGATCTTGCGCATCCGCTCCAGGTTTTCCTCCCGGGCGGCCAGCAGGGAATCCAGGCTTTCCTCCGGACAGCGGGCCGAATCGGCGGCGCAGGCATCGGCGGGGTGTGCCGGCGTGTCCCGGAAGAAGTAGGCCTGGGTGAGGAGGGAGGCGGCCATGACCAGGAACACGAGCATGTAAGGAAAAATAGTTTCCCGATGCGCCGGAATGCGGGTCCGATTGCGTCAAATGATCTTTACAATCCCGGACAATCATCCTGCGAGTCACCTCGGAGTAAGCGCCGGGTTGCGAAGTTGGAGTTTCCATGGGCGGAGCTGGAGCTCCGCAAGCCTTATGGGACGGGGCCTCCAACCTGTCCTGCTTTCCGACACCCCCCCTCCCGGCCGGTACGGACTTCCCGGAGAGGGGTGCTGTCGAGGTTACGGTGGATGCGGTGACGGGCGTCCAACACATCCCGCTTCCCATTGCCGACGGCGGTGCCATGTCGGGCGCGCGCCCGGCTCCAGGATGGGTGCGGGCCGCTCCGCCTCGGAAGGGTTCGGGAAGTTACCCATTGGTTCCCGGCGGCCGTGGGCGGAACAAAAGGTTAGGGGCTGAGATACCGCAAAACGCCCGGAATCGGCAGTCGGCGCCCGGACTTCGCCAAAAAACGTGCAGAGGGTTCTTGGAGTTCTTGCTTTTCCCCCTTATTTTTCATTTTCAAGGCAAACTATGTCTCCTAGGCACACCAATTCTGAAAGGGAGTTCATGCAAGCATCCCCTGTCGGCCTGGAAACCTCTCCCGGAACACGAGCGGATAGTCCCGGCTTGGACCAGCTTCCCGATCCCCGCTTCGACCGCCTGCTGGCCATGCTGCAGAAGGTCTGCGGCGGCTATTACGCCGGTGGCCGCGGCGTTCCCTGCACCCTGAGATGGCGCGACGGGAGGATCCACAAGTTCGGCGAGGGCGAGCCCGCCTTCGGTGTGGTGGTGCGGGACATCACGGGCGTGCAGGCGCTGGCTTCCCTGGACGGAAACGCCTTCCTCGAGGCCTACGCCTACGGGCATCTCGACATCGAAGGCGACATGGAACAGATGTTCGCCTTCCGGGACATGACCACGGACAAACACGCCTTAGGCTACCTCTGGAACCTGGTCAAGCCCCTCCTCTTCGGCCAGATCAGGATGGACCGGTCGGGCATCGCCACCCACTACGACTTCTCCCGGGATTTCTACCTGGGCTTCCTCGACCGCCGCCACCGCTGCTATTCCCAGGGCGTGTACCTGCGGGACGACGAACCGCTCGAGGACGCCGTCACCCGCAAGCTCGACTTCGCGCTGGAATGGATCCGCGCCAAGCCCGGCGACCGCGTGCTCGACATCGGCGGCGGCTGGGGCGCCTTCACCGAGCATGCCGGCAAGCGCGGCGTGCGCGTCACCTCCCTCACCATCTCCGCCGAGAGCGAGAGCTTCCTCAAGTCCCTGATCGCCGAAAAGAAACTGCCCTGCGAGGTGGTCAACAACCATCTCTTCGAGTACGCCCCGGAGGGAAAATTCGACGCCATCGTGAACCTGGGCGTCACCGAGCACCTGCCCGACTACGCCCGCTCGCTGGAGGCCTACAGGCGCCTCCTCAAGCCCGGCGGACGCGTATACCTGGACGCCAGCGCCTGCCGCGAGAAGTACAAGTTCCACACCTTCATCACCAAGCACATCTACCCCGGCAACTGCTCGCCGCTGTGCCTGCACGACTACATGACGCACCTGGCCAGGACCCCGTTCCGCCTGCGGGGCGTGTGGGACGATCGCCACAGCTATTACCTCACGGCGCGGCAATGGGCCGTCAACATGGAAAACAACCGCGAGGCCATCGTCAAGAGCGGCGGCGAGGCGAACTTCCGCAAGTTCCACGCCTACCTCTGGGGCACCGCGGACTGCTTCCGGCGCGACATCATGCAGGCCTATCGCTGGGTGCTGGAACTGCCCTGAGGGAGAAGGGGACGGTCGCGCCTCACGCACGTGGTGCACCATCGCGCGACCCGCGGACGCCATGCGACTGTACCTCTCTTCCCTCCGCCTGGGCGACGACCCGGAACGTCTCGTCCAGCTCGCGGGCCGCGGGCGCGACGCGCTCGTCATCGTGAACGCCTGCGACGGCTTCGATCCCGCGGAGCGGCCGGGCCGCGTGGAGCGGGAGATCCAATCCTTGCAGGGGCTTGGATTTTCGGCCGAGGAGCTGGACCTGCGGGACTATTTCCCCGGCGGGCCGGGCGGCGGGCACGGCGGCTTGGCGGAACGCCTGGCGGGAAAAGGACTGGTATGGGTCCGGGGCGGGAACGCCTTCGTGCTGATGCGGGCCATGCGACAGAGCGGCTTCGATGCGCTGATCAAGGACCTGCTGCGCAAGGACGCGCTGGTCTACGGCGGCTATAGCGGCGGGATCGCCGTGCTGGGGCCGAGCCTGGAGGGCGTCGAGCTGGTCAGCGACCCGGTGACTGTGCCCGCGGGGTACGAGCAGGAGACCCCTTGGGAGGGGCTGGGGATCCTGCCCTTCGCCGTCGCGCCCCATTACAAGTCGGGGCACCCCTCATCGCCGGGCATCGACAGGCTGGTGGAGCTGTTCGAGGCCCGGAAGGTTCCCTACAGGACCCTGCGGGACGGCGAAGCCCTCATCGTCTCCTGAACAACGGCACGTCGTCCTCGAACTCCGGCAAATCGCCGTCCCCGGGTCCGGCCCAGGGCTCCACGGTGGCATAGGGGAAGGTGAAGTCGTAGTCGAAGCGGCGCGATATGAACGCTCCCCTCCCTTCCGTCTCCGTCTCGAAGGCGGCTTCGCCGAAGAGGCCGGCGTCCTCCATCGGCTCCCGGCAGTAGAAGCGCGCGCTGTCGGCGGCGACGGAGGAGTATGCGCCGCGGAAATGGATCGACTCCCGCAGCCCGCCTTCGCCGCCGGCGCGCAGCCGGTTGACGGCGGCATAGTCGCCGAACACCTTCCGCACGCCCCCGGCATCCCCGAAGCGGAAAGCCTGCGACACCGTCTCCTGCTCCAGGGAGATCCGGTACATGCCGGTGTCGCTGCGGCCGTCCAGGTCGTAGGACCAAGGCACCGAAAGCTCGCGGGAGGCGACGCGCGTGCCGGAAAAATCCAGCTCCAGGCTGTCCCGGCCGTACAGCCGGGGGATGTCGGGAGGATACAGGGGCGCGATGCGGGCATGGCCCTCGAAGAAGGTCAGGAGCAGGGCGCCGGCCATGGTGAACTCCTGGTTGCTGAGGGCCAGGTAGGTACGGGTCGCCCGGCGGAAGGAGACGCGGAGGCGGTTGAAATCGACGCGGAAGTCGAACTCCGGATCCGTCGGATCGTCCAGGTCCACGGAGATGCCGCCCTCCAGCAGGCCGGCCAGGGGACCCCGGGTATATCGCAGCTCGGGGGGGAACCCGGTCACGCGGACGTCGCGCACGTAGGATCCGAGGTCGAAGAGATTCTCGCGGACAGTGTCCCCTTCCGCGTGCCCGGCCATGCCGGGGCCGTAATGGAAGGCGACGTCCAGGTTGAAGGCGGCATTGCGGAAGCGATAGATGCCCCGGCTGAAACTGTAGTCGAACCCTTCCAGGATCCCGATCGGGAAGACCGAGCCGGTCACGGCCTGGGCCAGCTTGAGCGCGAAATCTGAGGTGCCGAATCCTTCCTCCCGGGACCGCTCGGTGGCGAAATGGGACATGGCCAGGGCCAGGCGCATCAGCACCGGCTCCTGGGCGTAGACGGGGCAGTCGGAAGCATAGATCCTCCCGCCCCCGCCCGCCGCGATGATGCGCGGCAGCCCCGGAATCACCAGGAAGGTATCGGCGGCCTCGCTCCGGAAGCCCGCCGCGTCCGAGAGGATCACCCGCACGGTGCGCATCCCGGGCTCCCCGGCCCGCAGCGCCAAGGTGTCGGTGCCTTCGAGCACGGTGTCCACCTTGCCGTCCCCGTCGAGGTCCCAGCCGAAGGCGGTCACCAATCCGTCCGCCTCCACCTCCGGCGAGGTCACGCCGCCGACGAAGCGCACGATGTCGCCCTCCACCGGCACGGGGTTGCCGAGGCGCTCCACGAAGGCCTGGCTGCGCCGCGAGTAGCGGTCCGCCCCGGGGTCGGAGGGATTCCCGAAGTCGCGCACGCAGGCCGCCAGGGACAGGGCCGCCAGGACGGCGGCCCCCCGCAGGAAGATGCAGCCGGTAGCGGCGGCGACTCCGTAACGGGCCGGGAACGAGGTTTCCCGGCCCCGGGGGGCCGCGGGGGAGGCCGAAGCCGCCAGCGCCGTCCGGGATGTCGAGGCCATCAGAAGGAAACCACCAGCAGCACTCCGCCCAGCGCGGCCACGGCCAGGCCGGCCCAGGACAGCGCCTGGCGCTCCTCGACCCGTTCGCGATAGTCGGCGGTATTGTCGCTGAAGGCGGAGCGGCGGTAGACACGCATGTCACGGTCCGCCTCGCGGTTCTGGATATAGGCGAAGGCGCCTCCGCCCCCCAGGAGGGCCTGCCCGACGGCGGCCAGGGCCACGTTGACGCCGCCTTTCTGCGCCGGTTTCCGCGCCTCGGCGGCGGCAGCCGGCGAAGCCAGGACGGCGGCGAGCAGGAGCAGGACGACAGGCAGCGCCTTCCGGCGCGGCATGGGAAAGGGAGACGGGCGCATGGGCTATCCCCAATGTAACCTGTCCTTCGGAAGCTTGCCGACCGATTTGGGATGTTTGCTACATTCGAAACCCGGAGGCGCGGTCCGGCCGGGGCCGCTCCGTCTAGGAATCCGGATCACCCGAACGCGAGGATACGAGTGCATGGCGACTATCAAGGACGAATACGACAAGAATGAACTCAAGGACGCGGGCTGGGTGGTCGACGCTCCCGATTTGTGCTTCTATTCCAGGCGCGGACGCGACACCATGCTCAAGGCCACCTGCCAGACGGAGGGCGGCCCCATCGAAAACATCGTTCTCCGGATCTTCGGCCGCGAAATCGGGCGGGTCTACAGCCATTCCACCGGCTTCCTGGACCTGGGATTGCTCGAATCGAAGCTGGACATCTTCTCCGTCCTCGATTTCAAACGGGCCATCAAGCCGCTCCTGTGACCGGCCACGGCGCCGCGGCGCCCGGCCCCGTCAGGAAATCCCCCTGATGGCGATTCAGAAGGGGTCGAAGCAGTCGTAATTGCGCTGGGAGGCGATGCGGCCGTCGCGCAATTCGAAGAACATCGCGAAGCGCGCCTTCATCACCCCGCCGGCGGGCAGGGCGCCCACGGGGACGGCCAAGGTGCCGGTCCATTGCAGCTCCGCCGCAATCCGGTCGCCGTCCACCACCGCATTCAGGATGTCGAAAGTCTGCCCGGTCAGCACCTTCCGGCCCCGCTCGGCGGCGTCCAGGATGTCGTCCAGGGTGCGGGTGGCGGTCGTGGGGGTGAGCTTGTTGGGATACTCGTATTGCACGGCGTCCGGGGTATAGAAGGACGCCAATTCGGAGCCGCCGGCCATGCGGCCGACGGCGTCCAGGTACTGTCGCAGGAAGGCCAGGGAGCCGGCCTGCCGGGAGGCGTCCATCAGGCTAGCCGCCCTTGGAAGCCTTCTTGGCCCGCTTGGCCTCCTTCTTCTCCTTCTTGGACATGGCAGGCGCCTTCTTGGTTTCCTTCTTCGCGTCTTTGCCTTTGGACATGTTGCGCTCCTCGTTTTGGGCCGAAGCCCGGTGTAGGCACGGAACCGTCGGAAAAAATACTCAGGAAACGGGAGTTCGCCAAAAACGGACTCACTTGAAGATCGGCAGCAAGGCCTCCACCACATCGAGGTCCGACAGGCTCACGGCCAGGTCCACCCGCTCCTTCTCCCAGGTGTACATGCCCCATAGGGAGAAGGAGGAGACCTGCAGCGCCAGGCCGGCCATCCAATCGAAGTCCTCCCCATGGGCGCCCACGCCTATCTTGATGCCCGAAGCCTCCAGGCACTTGCTGGCGAAGGTCTCCTTGACCTTCACGGCCCCCGCCTCGTCGTCGACGACCATCACGGCTGGGAAGAAATTGTAGAGCAGGCCCGCGGAGAACACGCCGCCGAAGTTCTGGACGTCGGCGCCCTTGATCATGTACAGGGGCTCGAGGCGCACCGGCACCTCCCACGGCGAGACGCCGAAATGCTTCAGGTCCGCCTTGGAGGGATCCGGCTCGGCACGGGTGAATCCGAGGAGCCCGTTGATCCAGCCCTCCAGGAAATT
>CBILQL010000007.1:0-20309 GCA_966238865.1 uncultured bacterium | reverse complement strand
AAGTCCGACGCGAAACTACTCGAGCCGGTATTCGCATGTTTCCGTGACATGGTGGAAACGGGGCTCGCCAAAGGATGGGAGCGGGCCGGATCCGATTTCAACCGGGGCGCCGGCGCCCCGTAATCGGTCCCTCGGATCGACGGACCGGGGTCCGGCGATGCGCCGTATTTTCAGTTAGTTGAAGCGGACCCCGTTTTTTTTCTAAATTGTGAGAATCACATTATAGCCAGGACTCAGGATGCAAGAGGATTTACAGTACCTTCTAGAGCTCTCGGCGGTGGACAAGAAGGTCCATGAGCTCAAGCTCATGAAAAAGGACCTGCCTGTCCGGATCCAGTCCCTGAAGGACGGCATCGAGAGGGAAAAGGCCAACCTGGACCGCATCAACCAGGCCATCGAAGACACCCGCAACAAGATCTCCGAGAACCAGGACATGGGGGCCCTCGAGCAGACCGCCCTCACCACCAGCAACCAGCGCCTGGAAGCCATCAGCACCAACCGCGAATATGACGCCGTCCACTCCGAAATCGCCACCCACAAGCGGAACATCGACGCCAGCCAGGCCAACGTAATCCATTTCCAGCAGATCCTCGAGAACCTGCTCAAGGAGAAGGAAGGGGTGGAGGCCGAGTACAAGAAGGTGCTGGAGGTGAACGAGCCGGAGCTGGCCAAGCTCACCGAGGAGCTGAACGGCATCGAGGACCGCGTGTCCCAGGAAGCCGTCAAGGGCGACGCCCCGCGGGAGAAGATCAACAAGCGCGTGCTTTCCGTATATGACCGGGTGGTCAAGCGCCGCGGCAATCCCAACGTCATCTCCGCCATCAACCGCGACCAGAAGGCCTGCCTGGTGTGCAACCGCACCCAGACCCCCCAGCGCATCATCGAGATCAGCAAGAAGAACAGCCTGCTGACCTGCGAGAGCTGCGGCAGCATCCTCATCTGGAAGGAAGACTGAATAAGTTTTCCCGAGGACTGAAAGTCCTCTCGAAGACTGAGAGCCCCTGACAGGATGGGGGCGAAGCAGCGAGGCCGAGTGAGAGGCCCGCAGCTCCCTATGAGCCGCGCTCTCCGAGCACCTTGCCCAGGGTTTTCACCGCTTCCGTAGACAGATTGGGCAGCATCCGCCGGTACTGGCGGTCGCGCTCCAAGGCGTCCTCCCGGGACAGCCTTCCGCCGGGTCCGGTTATGAAATTCTTCTCCGGGATCACCGCCGGCACCTCCCCGTCGAAGACGGTCTCGCCGGTGGTTCCGTCCAGCACCCGCAAATGCAGGATGCGGGACCATCGGGTCTGCACGGCCCAGGGCTTCCACCACACCCGCTTGTTGTCGACGCTCAACTCCCCGAGCCGGCCGAAGGCGTAGTAATCGGCCTCGAGGTTGCGTTTGAGCAGGGCGATGTCCGCGGGGCCGGCTTCGGGCTTCTCCCGGTCCGCCCGGACCAGGAACCCGGATACTGCCTTCTGCGGCAGGCTGGCGAGGCCCGTGTCGGCGGCCAGGTCCTGGTGGATCAAGGCGGTAAGGGCCCGGCAAAACAGGGGATCGGTATCGGGATCGATGCCCAGGAAGGCCACGGAAACCTTCGCCGGAGCCGGCAAGGCCAGGATGCCGAGGCCCAGGGCCAGGGCCGGCAGGGATTTCATCATGGATCACCTCCTGCCGGAGGTATCGGCAGGCGGACGGGGAAACTTTAGCGGCCCGCGCGTCAGGTTTTCAGGCCGAACTTGCGCTGGATCTCGTCCAGGGAGAGGCGCACCACGATAGGCGCCCCGGACGGGGACACATAGGGGTTCTGGGTGGCGAACAGGCCGTCGATGAGGGCGGCCACCTGGGGATAGTCGAGGGGATCGCCGAGCTTCACCGAGGTCACCCGGGCGTAGACCCGGGCGAGGCGCTGCTGGAACTCCTCCCCCTTGGGCCCGCCCGCGCCGCGCTCGGGACGGAGCAGTCCCTGGACCAGGTCGAACAGCACGCGCCGGGCCTGGTCGGGGCGCACCTCCATCGGCAGTCCGCGGAGCTGGAAGGTATTGCCGCCGAACGCTTCCAGGTCGAAGCCCAGGGCCTGCAACCGGGGGAGGTTCTCCTCCAGGAAATGGCTGTCGCCGGGAGTGAACTCCACCACCTCCGGGAACAGCAGCTGCTGGGAATTGAACCGCCCCGGCTGGCGCAGCTCCTCCAAGGCCTTCTCGTAGAGGATGCGCTCGTGGGCGGCCTGCTGGTTGACCATCATGAGCCCGCTCTGCACGCCGAACAGGATGAATCCGCTGTGCAGCTGGAGATAGGGCACGCCGCCGCCGGAAGCCGCGCCGGGCGGGACTTCGGATACCGGGCGTCCCGGTACCCGGCCCTCGCCGGGGAACAGGCGCAGCTGGTTGCTGGAGCGTTCCACCGTCTCCCCGCCCCCATTCTCCCCGGGGCGGCCGGCGGCCCAGGGTTCGGCGGGCTCGGCGATACGGGACAGCCCGGGTTCGCCGGGTGCGCCCGGCGAAACACCAGGCAACCCCGGCCAGGTCCCGGGGACGGCGCCCTGGCGGCCGATGGGAGCGCCCTCCGGATCCCCCGCCGGAACGCCATCGGACGGAGCTTCGGGGGCGGACCGCGCTGCGCCGCCGGGGGCCGCATAGTCCTCGAAGCGGAATGCCGGGGCGGCGGGGGCGGCGCCGGCGGCGGGACCGGAACCCGGGGGGCGGCCGGGAGCGCCGGCGGAGATTCCCGCCCCAGGTACCAGCCCGGTTACCTCCGCGGGGCCGGAGCCCGGGGCTTCCGGGAAATCCAGGTCCAGGGCCGGCGCGCCGCCCACCTTGCGCAGGGCCACCTTCACGGCCTGGCTGACGGCCCAGAAGATGCGGCTCTCGTTCAGGAAGCGGACTTCCTTCTTGGTGGGATGGACGTTGACGTCCACCTCCTCGGTGGGCAAGGTGAGGAAGAGGGCCGCCATGGGGTAGCGGCCCGGCGGCAGCACGTCGTAGGCCTGGGACAGGGCCCGGGAGATGAGTCCGCTCTGGATGGCCCGGCGGTTGATGAAGAAGTACTGGTGGCTGGCCCGCTGGCGGGCCTGCTGGGCGGTGGAGATGTAGCCCTCGATGTGGATGGAACCGGCGCTCCCGCCCGCCTCGGTCCACTCCACCGGGGCCAGCTCGTTGGTGACGTTGAAGCCCAGGATCTCCCCCACCCGGTGCTTGAGGCTCCCCTCCGTGAGGGTCAGGACTTCGCGCCCCCGATCGACGACCTTGAAGGCGACGCCGGGATGGGCCAGGGCCAGCCGGCCGACCATGCCCAGGATGCGGGCGGTCTCGGTCCTGCCGCTGCCCATGAACTTGCGCCGCACCGGGCTGTGCAGGAAGAGGTTCCTGACCGTGACCGTGGTGCCGGGGTTGCGGCTGATCTCCCGGGTCTCGACCTCGCGCGAGTCGGACAGCGTCACGGCCGTGCCGGTCGCCTCGGAGGCGTGCCGGGTCTCGATGGTGAGCTCGGCCACGGCCGCCATGCTGCACAGGGCCTCGCCCCGGAAGCCGTAGGTGGCCACGCGCATCAGGTCGTCGGCCTCGCGGATCTTGCTGGTGGTATGGGGCAGCCAGGCGACGCGGACGTCCTCGGAGGTCATGCCGATGCCGTTGTCGCCGACCTTGATCAGTTCCATGCCCCCGTCCTCGATGTCCACCCGGATCTTCCCCGCCCGTGCGTCCAGGGCGTTCTCCACCAGCTCCTTGACGGCGTTGGCGGGGCGCTCGATCACTTCTCCGGCGGCGATTTTATGGATGGTGGCGGGCGCCAGGGCCTTGATGATCGATGCAGCCATGGGGGTAAGGAGATGAAAAAATACCGGGTTTGCCAAGGCCGGGATTTTGGCCTTTTTCAACGAATTTCCATGGATATCCTATAGTCCATATCAGTTTTATATGGTATATTTCCAGGTATGAAGGTCACCTCCAAGACCCTCTATACCTTTCACTTCCTGACGGCTCTCGCCATCAAGAGCAAGGATTGGCCCTTGAAGCCCATCCACCTGCGGGAGATCGCCAAGGAATACAACATCCCCTTCAAGTTCCTGGAGCAGATCGCCATCCTCATGAAAAGCGTGGGACTGGTGCGGGGCGCCCGGGGGAAGCTGGGGGGATACCAGCTGGCGGAGCCTCCCGAAGCCATCACCCTGTCCCGCATCGTCAAGGCCACCGAGGGGGAGATACTGCCCTGCGCCGAGATCGAAGGGGGTAACGACGTGGTGACCTCCCTGCTCCAGCGGGTGTTCCAGGAGAGCCGGGAGCTGGTGGACAAGAAGCTGGAATCGGTGACCCTGGCCCAGATCGCCGAGAAAGCGCGCCAGCAGCTGGAACCTGTGCCCATGTACTACCTTTGAGCGCCCCCATGAACGGCACGCGCGGCGCATTGGACAATCTCGCGGAAGACTCCGGCAAGGGAGCCTCGGCCCAGGAAGCCCTGGAAGCGCTCAAGGCCCGGGCCGCCGCGCTCGATCGCGAGTTCGCGGACTTGACCGCCGACGAGCGCATCCGGCGGGCCGGCGAGGAATTCGGCGCCGGCCTGGTGGCCACCACCTCCTTCGGCCGCGACGCCGGCTTGCTGCTGCACCACCTCCACCGCCTGAAGGTCCCGGCCCGGGTGTATTTCATCGACACCGGCTTCCATTTCCCCGAGACCCTGGCCTACCGCGACACGCTGACCTCGGCCTACGGCCTCGATCTCAAGGAAGTAGGCACCCAGGATCCGGATCGCCGCCGCTACGCCCGGCCGGCGCCCCCGGACGCGTCCGGGCGGGACGGCGCGCCCGCCCTCGTCATCTCCGACACCCAGGCCTGCTGCGGGATCAACAAGGTGGCGGTGCAGGCCGCCTTCCTGGGCCGGAGCGACGTGACGGCCTTCCTGGCCGGCCTCAGGCGCGATCAGAGCGACACGCGCAAGGCCACCCCCTTCGTGCACGTGCAGAAGGGCAAGGTGAAGATCTGCCCCTTCGCCGACTGGCCGCAGGCCGACGTGGACCTCTACCTCAAGCTCTGGGAGGTGCCGGAGCATCCCCTGGCGGCGGAGGGATATACCAGCATCGGCTGCAGCCCGCTGACCTGCACCCAGAAGCCCGCCCGGGACGGCGACGCCCGCTCGGGCCGCTGGGCCGGCGATTCCAAGACCGAGTGCGGCCTCCACCTCGACTACGAGCCCTGACGCATGAAATACGCCCGCGATCTGACCGAGCTGGTGGGGCGCACGCCCCTGGTGAAGCTGAACAAGGTGATCCCGCGCGAGGACGCCCTGTTCCTGGTCAAGTTCGAGCAGCGCAACCCGGGCGGCTCGGTGAAGGACCGCATCGCCCTGAGCATGATCGCCGAGGCCGAGAAGACCGGCCGCCTCAAGCCCGGCATGACCATCCTGGAGCCGACCAGCGGGAACACCGGCATCGCCCTGGCCTGGATCGCCGCGGTGAAGGGCTACAAGAGCCTGCTGGTGATGCCGGAGGCCATGAGCGGCGAACGCCGCAACCTGCTCCAGGCCTACGGCGCCGAGCTGATGCTCACCCCGGCCCACCAGGGCATGGCGGGCGCCATCGAGAAGGCCAAGGAGATCATGCGCAGCCGCAAGGACTGCTTCATGCCCCACCAGTTCGACAACCCCGCCAACCCCGAAGCCCACCGCCGCCTCACCGCCGACGAGATCTGGCAGGACACCGAGGGGCGCATCGACGTCTTCGTGGCCGGCGTGGGCACGGGAGGCACAATCACCGGCGTGGGCGAGACCCTGAAAGCCCGCAACCCGGCCATCCGCATCGTGGCGGTGGAGCCGGCCTCCTCCGCCGTGCTGTCCGGGGGACGCCCGGGCTGGCACGAGATCCAGGGCATCGGCGCCGGCTTCGTGCCCAAGACCCTGAACACGGGCGTGTACGACGAGATCCTCAAGGTCACCAACGAGGAGGCCCTGGAGACCGCCCGCCGCCTGGCCCGAGAGGAGGGCATCCTGGCGGGGATGTCGACGGGCGCCAACGTGCGCGCCCTGTGCGAGCTGGGGAGCCGGCCCCAATACGCCGGCAAGACCCTGGTCACCGTGGTCTGCGATTCGGGCGAGCGCTACATGAGCACGCCGCTCTACGCGGGCTGAGAGGCAGGCCGGGCGATGCCGATCTTCAACGACGCGCAGATGCGGCGCTACAAGCGCCACCTCACCCTGACCGAGGTGGGCTTCAAGGGCCAGATGAAGCTGGCCGCGTCAAAGGTGCTGTGCGTCGGCGCCGGGGGCCTGGGCTCGCCGGCCCTCTTCTACCTGGCCGCGGCCGGGGTGGGCACCCTGGGCATCGTCGAGGGCGACGTGGTGGACGACTCCAATCTCCAGCGCCAGATCCTCCACTTCACCGACGACGTGGGCCGCCCCAAGCTGGCCTCGGCGCGGGAGAAGATCGCCAGGCTCAACCCGGACGTGAAGGTGGTGGAGCACCCGGGCTGGCTCACCGCCGCGAACGCCCTGGAGATAGTCCGCGGCTACGACTTCGTCCTCGACGGCACCGACAACTTCCCCGCCAAGTTCCTGGTCAACGACGCCTGCGTGCTGGCCGGCGTCCCCTTCTCCCATGCCGGCATCCTGCGCTTCGAGGGCCAGGCCCTGACGGTGGTGCCCGGCCGCCCCGGCCACGGCGGGGCGCGGAGCCGCTGCTACCGCTGCCTGTTCCGCGAGCCGCCGCCCCCGGGCGCCGTGCCGAGCTGCGCCGACGCGGGGGTGCTGGGGGCCATCGCCGGGGTGATGGGCACCATCCAGGCTACGGAAGCCCTGAAATGCCTACTGGGGAAGGGCGACCTGCTGACGGACCGCCTGCTGATGTTCGACGCCCTGGCCATGCGCTTCCGGGAGATCAAGGGGAAGCGGGATCCCGGGTGCGCGGTGTGCGGGGACAATCCGACGATCAAGGCGCCGGTGGATTACCCCGGTGGGGCGTGCGCAGAGAAGTAGGAGCGGAAAAGGCGCTGATTGTTGAATTGATCTTCGTTTTTTGTTTTTCGTTTTACGTTTTTTGCTCCGAAGCGAAAAACAAAAAACGAAAAACCTGGTAAGCGCCAGGCTGCCGGCCCTGGAGCGACCCAGGCGCCCATCCCCCTCCCCTCCCTAGATCAGCACTTCCCGTATCTTCCCCAGCAGGGCCGTCAGCGTGAACGGCTTCTGGATGAACGCCTGGTGCCCGCCCGAGAGCTCGTCGCGGAAGGCCGCGTCCTGGGTGTAGCCGGACATGAAGAGCACTCGCAGGCCGGGGATGGCCTTGCGCAGGGAGTCGGCCAGGTCCTTGCCGCCCATGCCGGGCAGCACCACGTCGGTCAGGAGCAGGTGCAGGGGCTGATCGTATTTCTCGGCCAGGGCCATGGCCTCGGCGCCCTTGGAGGCCTCCAGCACCAGGAAGCCCTGCTGGCCCAGCAGCTCGCGGACGATCTTGCGCACCTCGGCGTCGTCCTCGACGAGAAGCACGGTCTTGGGCACGATGGCGGAGGCGCGCAGGGCCTTCACCACCTCGGTCTCCGTCTCGGCCTCCTCGGTGGTCTGGGGGAGGAAGAAGGAGAAGACGCTTCCCTTGCCGGCCTCGGTCTCCACCAGCACGCAGCCCTGGTTCTGGGTGACGATGCCGTACACGGTGGAGAGGCCCAGACCCGAGCCCTTGCCCCGGTCCTTGGTGGTGTAGAAGGGATCGAAGATGTGGGGCAGGTGCTCCTTGTCGATGCCCTGGCCCGAGTCCGCGACCGAGACGCGCACGTAGGGGCCCGGCCGGATGCGGCCGTAGGCGCCGGGCAGGTCGCCCTTCAGCTCCACGTTGCCGGTGGAGAGCACCAGGACGCCTCCGCCGGCCATGGCGTCGCGGGCGTTGACCACGAGGTTCATGATCACCTGCTCGAGCTGCACCGGGTCGATGCGCACGCGGCCGGCCTTCGCATCCGCCTGCAGGCGCAGATCGATGGTCTCCTCCAGCAGGTGGCGCAGCATGCGCTCCATGGAGGTGAGCACCAGGTTGGGGTTGATGACCTTGGGCTGGGGAATCTCCTGGCGGCTGAAGGCCAGGAGCTGGCGGATGAGGCCGGCGGCCCGCTCGCTGCTGCCCAGGATCTCCCCCACCTCGCGGCGGCAGGGATGGCCCGGCTCCAGGCGCAGGCCCATCAGCTCGCAATAGCCCATGATGGCGGCCAGGAGGTTGTTGAAGTCGTGGGCGATGCCGCCCGCCAGGCGGCCCACCGCCTCGAGCTTCTGGCTCTGGCGGAGCTGCTCCTCCTTGACGCGCAGGGCCTCCTCGGCGAGCTTGCTCTCGGTCACGTCGATGCAGGCGCCGATCCACTTGTAGGGGTGCCCGGCCGAGTCGAGGATGGCGACGCCCTTGTCCACCCATTGCCGCCACCGGCCGTCGCGGCCCATGATGCGGTACTCGGCGTGGAAGATGTCCCGC
Organism: uncultured bacterium; assembly: GCA_966238865.1. GTDB lineage: Bacteria > Fibrobacterota > Fibrobacteria > UBA11236 > UBA11236 > CBILQL01. The sequence goes on along the minus strand of CBILQL010000007.1, from coordinate 11,896 downwards.
TTGCCCGCCATGTGGCCCTCGAAGGCGGCGTTGACCCGGGGCGCGTCCTCCGGGTGGATCATGCTCTCGAAGAGCTCCGAGGTGCGGGGGATGTCCCCGTCCGTGATCCCGAGGCTCTCCGCGATGGGCCCGAACCAGTCCAGGCGGTCCGAGGCGATGTTCCACTCGTAGACGAGATCGTTGCCGAAGCGGGCGGCCACCCGGAGCCGCTCCTCGCTCTGGCGCAGGGCCTCCTCCTCGCGCCGCTGCTCAGTGACGTCGATGTAGATGCCCATCAGGCTGTCCAGCGTACCGTCCGGGGAGAAGATGGGGGCGCCGTGCACCAGCATGCGCGTATGGCGCCCCCACCGGCCCACCACCTCCACCTCGTAATGGGAGGCCACGCCCCGGATGCGCTTGGCGATTTCCCGATCGATGATCGCGAGGCTCTCGGGAGTGAAGCATTCGAACCACGCCTCCGGGGAGGCCATCAGCTCCTCCGGGGTGTCGTGCTCCAGGACCGCCAGCATGGCGGGATTGATGAACAGGGTGGAGCGATCGGGGCGGATTTGCCAGATGCCCACGGGGCTGTTCTGGGCCAGCACCTGGTACATCACCTGGCTGCGCTGGAGATCGTGCCGGGCGTCGGCGAGGCGGGTCACGTCGACGGCCAGGTAATGCCCGCCGTCCCGGCGAAGGGAGGCCGAGGCCAGGAGCTCCAGGCGGCCGCCGTCGGCGCGGCGGCATTCGATGGAGAAAGGGGCGCAGGACCCTCCGGCAGAAAGCTCGCGCCATTGCTCCGGGCCCCACAAGGGCGAAGCGGGGGCGATGGGCAGCACGCCGGCCGCCCGGGTCCGGTCGTCGGCCGCCGCGGTTCCCGGCGCGCCGCCGGCATGCGGGCCGCCGTCCGGCGTTCCGCCCGCGGCGTTTCCCAGCATGCTGCGGAGCGCGGAGTTGGCGTTCCCGGAAACCCGTCCGGCCGCGCCGTCCGCCTCGGCGATGGGCCCCTCCCAGAACAGCATCCCCACGAGGGAGGAGTCGAGCAGGGCGGCCGCGCGGCCGCGCAGATCGTTCTCGCTGTCGTAGAGGCGCTTGCACTCGTGCCGCAGGGAGGCTATCTCGAGGGCCTGCGCGCTTTCGCGCCTGCGCACGCCGTACAGGAACCATGCCAGCAGGGCGTTGGCAGCGAGGCTGGCGGCGCAAATGGCCATCCAGAAAGCCATGCGGGTTCCCTTCGAGGGTGAGGTGTAACGGCCCCGCCGTGCCGGGAGGCGCCTGCTTTCCTGATTTTAAGAAAAATGCCGTCCAAACCCAAGCAGACGACGGTCAACTCCGCAATAATTGGATCGCCGTGGCGATCAGGAGGAAGTAAACCAGGAAATCGAAGGCTTTTTGGGGCAGGGAGCGGTTGGCCAGCCAGCCGGCCGCGACGCCCAGGGGGATGAGCGGGAGGAATTTGAGATCCATCCGGAGGGTCTCGCGGGAGATGAGGTCCGCGGCCAGGTAGGGAGGCACCTTGACCAGGTTGAGGGCGGTGAAGAAGATGGCATTGGTGGCGACGAACACCTTCTTCTCCACCTTCTGCGCCATGAGGAACAGCGCCATGATGGGCCCCGCGCCGTGGGAGATGGTGGAGGAGAAGCCGGCCGCGAAGCCGACCAGGGCGCCCTCCCAGGCCGAGGGCCGGTAGACCCGGGCCGGATACCAGAAGTTCCGGATCAGCAGCAGGCAGGTGAGGACGAGGGCCGTGGCCCCGATGGACATGCGCAGGAACCGTTCCGAGATGCCGGTCACGAAGGCCATGGCGACGCCCACGCCGAACAGGGCCCCCAGGGCGGGCCATTTCACGAGCTCCAGCCGCCACTTCCTCCAGAACGCGGACAGGGTCACGAAATCGGCGAAACACAGGAGCGGCAGCAGGATGCCGATGGCCGTCCGCGCCGGCACCGCCGAAGCCAGCAAGGGCGTGGTCAGCATCCCGAGCCCGGTGGCGAACCCGGCCTTGGACAACCCGATGAGGAAAGCGCCGAGATAGGGATAGAGCCAGGGAGGCATGGGAGTAGGCCAAAGATAACAACGGGGATGGGCGCCTGGGTCCTCCCCAGGGCGGGTGGCCGGCGCCGGCCGGGGCGCATTCCCCGACTCCGACTATCTCGCTATAATCGCCTTCCGGACCTTCTCCGCCGCATCTTTTCCCTCCAGGTATTCGATGATCGCCAGGGCGAACTCCTCCGCGGAGCCGGCGCCGCGGGAGGTGATGACCTTGCCGTCCACGACCACCCGGTCCTCGACGTAGGCGCGCGCGCGGCCTTCCACCTCGGCGCGGACGCCCGGAAAGCTGGTGAGGCGGTGGCCGGCGGCCACGCCGGCGTCGGCGAGGATGGCCGGGGCGGCGCAGATGGCCGCCAAGGGGACGCCCGCGGCATGGGCGCGGCGCACCAGGTCGAGCACGCGCGCGTCCTTGCGCAGTTCCGCGACTCCGGGCCCTCCCGGCAGGATGATGAGATCGTAGCTCCCGCGCAGGCATTCATCGAGACGGAGGTCGGCCCGCACGCGGATGCCGCGCCCCCCTTCCACCAGGAGGTCGTCCCGGGTGGATGCGGCGGTGACCGCGATGCCGGCGCGTCGCAGCAGATCGAGAGGCGCGACCGCCTCCAGCTCCTCGAATCCCGGGGACAGGATCAGCAGGACTTTTTTCATGGGGTGCTCCTCTTGCCGGGCGGGCAGGCCCGGGCCGCGTCAGAGGAAAATACTATCCGGAACGGGGACCCGGGGACGCGCGAGTCCGCATCGGGAACGGGGAATCAGCGGCGGCAATGCTCCACTTCGCAGGGGACGCCGTCGTTGTCGCCGTCCATGGTCTTGACGCCGCATTGCTCAAGGTAGAACCTGGCCTCGGCGCAGGACGACATCTCCGCGCACCGGTTCTTTCCCTGGCAGGAGAACTCCTCGGCGGCGGACGGGGGACTGCAGCGGGTGAGGCCGATCATGGCCGGGACGACGGCCAAACTGATGCCTTTCAATACCGCACCCGCCATGGTATACTGATTATGCACCCCGCCGCGGCTCCCTGGGAAGGGGGGCCCGGTTTTCCTCGGCACGGCCCCTGGGGACACTTCATCCGGGTAAGTAATTTGCATGTAGTTTAGTGGGAATGGACGGGCGGAAGGACAGGATCATACGGGCAACAGGCGAAATCGCCGAGTTGCGCTTCGTGCTCATCGATCTCACCGAGACCGCCAATACCGTGGCCGACTACCACGGGGCCCAGGCCTTCGCCCGCATCCTGCTGGGCGAGACCATGGCGGCCTCCCTGCTCCTGGCTTCCGGGCTCAAGACCAACGGCACCGTGCAGGTGAAGTTCCAGTTCTCCGGGGACTTCACCTACGCCACCGCCGATTCCACGCCCATGGGGCTCATCCGGGCCATGGTTCCCCAGGAGGATATCCGCCGCCTCGGCGATTTCGAACCCATGCTGTCTCCGCAGCTCATGACGGTGCGGAAGCTGAACGACAGGGGCATCCCGCTCTCCGAGGGCATCGTGGAGATGCCGTCCGAGAGCATCGGCCCCTGCACCGCATACTACCTCCTGCAAAGCGAGCAGACCCGCTCGGCTGTGGCCATCAAGGCCAAGGCCGGGGCCCAGGGCACCGTGCTCGACTTCTGCGCGGGCTTCCTGGTGGAGGCCCTGCCCAAGGCGGACGAGAAGACGCTGGCCATCATGGAGCAGGTGGTCCGAAGCCTGCCGTCCATGGAGCAGTACCAGCGGCCGGACGGCCCGGGACTGGACCTGGAGCGCCTGCTGGAAGATCTCGCCGGCCCCTTCCCCCACCGCGTCCACCGGGAAATCCCGGTGCAGCCCTTCTGCCCCTGCTCGGAGGAGGGCGTTTTCCGGGCCCTGCAGGGACTGGGGCGCGACGAGCTGGAGGAAATCGCCATCAAGGGGGAGATTACCGAGCTGCATTGCGACTATTGCCGCAAGCGCTACGTCGCCACCGCCGATCAGATCCGCGCCCTGCTGGACCGGCTCGACGACCCGGCGGACGGGGAACCCTAGGGCCCGGAAAGCCCCTACAGCCGCGGCTGGGGGGCGCAGGGTCGGCGGGGGCCGCCCGCGGCGGCTGAGAAGCCGCGGCGGCGGAGAAGGGGTTTTGCCCCCCCATGGTTTCCTAACTAGATTTACGAACCGGCACGGGACAGGACCAAGGGATCGATCGGACGTGGAATCAAAGACGCTATTGCTGCTCGAATCCGACGACGCCAACCGGGAAATGATCCAGTCCATCGTGCTCGATCATGACCTGGCCATGCAGAGCGCCTTCAGCCTGGAGGACGCCCTCCGGTCGCTCTCCAAGACCAAGGCCTTCGCCTTCGCCTTCAACCTGGGACTGGTGGAGGGGGATCCCCTGGAGATGATCCGGCGGATGCGGACGGAATACCCGGACCTTCCCCTCCTCTGCATCCTGGACGAGCGGCGCATGCCCCAGATGGTGGAATTGCTGAAGGCGGGCACCTACGCCTGCCTCAACCTCCCCCTCCAGATGGAGGAGCTGGCCTTCAACCTCAGCAAGATCATCGCCAACACCACCGAGTCGTACAACCCCTTCTCCATGCGGTACGAGGAGCGCATCCTCATCATGCCGAACGACTTCGCGCTGGTGATGCCGGTGTCCAAGAACCTGGTGGACTCCACCCTGCCGCCCAACGAGAAGAACCGGTACCACATCATCCTGGGCCTCTCGGAGGTCATCAACAACGCCATCGAGCACGGCAGCCTCGGGATCACCTTCGAGGAGAAGAGCAACGCCCTCAAGGCCTCGCGCTTCTACCCGCTGGCCATCGAGAGATCCCACATGGCGCCCTACAAGGACCGGGTGGTGACCATCCGCTCCCGCGTCTTCCCCACCCTGCGGCGCATCGAGTACTTCGTCGCCGACCAGGGCTCCGGCTTCGACTGGCGCTCGCTGCCCGACCCCAAGGACAAGAGCAACCTGCTCAACCGCAACGGGCGCGGCATCATGATGGCCCGCTACGCCTTCGACGAGATGAACTACAACGACGTCGGCAACGAGGTCACCCTGGTGGTCAACCTCGATCTCCCCACCCGCGGCCGCGCAGGGAGGTCCTGATGGCCTACCTGGCCATGGCGCGCAAGTGGCGCCCCAGGAACTTCGAGGAGATGGTCGGGCAGGACCACATCGCGCAGACCATCCGCAACGCCATCGCCGGCAAGCGCATCTCCCACGCCTACCTGTTCACCGGGACGCGCGGCGTGGGCAAGACCACCTCCGCCCGCATCCTGGCCAAGGCCCTCAACTGCAAGGCGGGGCCCACCGCCACGCCCTGCGAGGCCTGCGAGAACTGCAAGGCCGTGAACGCGGGATCGTCCATGGACGTGCTCGAGATCGACGCCGCCTCCAACACCGGGGTCGACAACATCCGCGACCTGCGCGAGCAGGTCAAGTACGCGCCCATGCAGGGCGCCTACAAGATCTACGTCGTCGACGAGGTGCACATGCTCTCCAAGTCGGCGTTCAACGCCCTGCTCAAGACCCTGGAGGAGCCGCCGCCCCACGTGGTGTTCATCTTCGCCACCACCGAGGTGAACAAGGTGCCCCAGACCATCCTGTCGCGGGTGCAGCGCTTCGACTTCAAGCGCATCTCCGAGGCCCGCATCCGCGAGCGCCTGGAGTTCATCTGCGGCCGGGAGGAGGTCCGCCCCGAGCGGGAGGCCCTCGAGGCCGTGGCCCGCAAGGCCGACGGCAGCATGCGCGACGCGCTCTCCCTGTTCGACCAGGTGTACGCCTTCTCGGGGGCCGACTTCACCCTGGAGGCGGTGCGCAAGGTGTTGGGCCTGCCCCGGGAAAGCCTGTTCGACGCCCTGCTGAACGGCCTGGCCTCCCACGGCCAGAAGGCGTGCTTCGAGCTGCTGCAGGACGCGCGCCGGGAGGGCGTCGAGATCGGCGATCTGCTGATCGCCTTCGGCGAATACCTGCGCAACCTGCTCTTCGCGACCCAGGGGGTGGCCCCGGCCGTGCTCGGCCTCTCCGACGCCCGCCACGCCGAGCTCGTCTCCCTGGCGGGGTCCCTGGGCCTCAAGGACGGCGACATCCTGCTGGCCGGCCTCAAGACCGCGGCCAACCCGGATCTCCTGGTGGAATTGGGCTTCGCGCGCATGGCGGGCCTGGACCGGGTGGTGTCCCTGTCCCAGCTCCTCGGCGGCGAGCTGCCTGCGCTGCCGGCGGCCCCGGCCGCGGCGGCCGTCCCGCCAGCCGCTCCACGCGTCCCGGAAGCCGGGCCGGAGGATAAAAAAAAAAGTCCTGACGACGACGGCCTGAAGGCGCCTGCCCGAGCGGCTCCGCCGACCCAGCCGGCGTCAGTGCCGCAGCCGCCGGCCGCTTCGCCGGCAATGGCGACGTCCGCTGTGTCCGCGACCCCGGCTCCTGCCACCATGTCCGCATCAGCTGCGTTCACCGCTTCCACGGTCGCGACCTCGGCACCTGCGTCCACGGCTCCCGCAACTCCGGCTCCCGCGGCCTCTTTCCCGGCCCCGGACTCCGGTCCGGCCGCCGACCTGTCCGCATCCCGCGAACCGGAAACCATGACCGCGACCCTGGCGCCGCCGGAACCTGCGTTTCCCGCGGTCCCCTCCGCCGATGCCTACATGGACGCCCCGGATCCCGATCCCGATGGGTTGGAGCTCGACTATCCGGTCGATCCCGAGGACCCGGACATGGCCGTCGCGCCGCCGCCGCGGCCGAAGGCGGCTACCGCCGCGGACTCGACGGAGCCGGTTCCCGTCCAGGACGGGCCGGAGCGGCTTCCCGCCGTCTGGCCCCGCCTGGTGGCGGAGCTGATGGACACGCGGCCCATCCTGGCCAGCCAGCTGCGCCGCACCCGCCTGGAATGGGAAGGCGGCGGCGGCTCCCCGCTCCTGCGCCTCGTCTTCCTGGAGCGTTCCGGCCATGCCCTGCTCGCCGACGACGCCGAATTCCGCAAGACCCTCCTCGCCTTCCTGGGCGGCAAGCTGCGGGGAAGCCGGGAATTCCAGCTCAAGTACCATCTCGACGAGGAGGCCGCCGCATCGCCGGAAGGCGCCTCCGCGTCCGTCGAGGACGCCTCGGGCGAGGAGCCCATCGTCGCATATGTCCGCACCCTCTTCGAGGGCAGAACCGTAGGTTAGGAGCGAAGCCATGAACATGCAGAAGATGATGAAGGAACTGCAGAAGATGCAGGGCAAGATGGCCAAGGTGCAATCCGAGATGGAAAGCGCCGTGTTCGAGGCGGATGCCGGGGGCGGGGTCGTCAAGGTGGCGATGAACGGCAAATACGAAGTGCAGTCGGTGAAGCTGTCCAAGGAGGCAGTGGACCCCGACGACGTGGAGGCCCTGGAGGACCTCCTGCTGGTGGCCTTCAACGCCGCCAGGGCGAAGGTGGATTCCGCCTCCCAGGAGAAGATGGGCGGGCTGACCAAGGGGCTCGGAATTCCCGGAATGTAACGCCGGCCCGGCGAAATGGGCAGAAAACCGCGAAATTTCTAAGTTCTTGGCGTGGCGGCGCTCCTTCTCGTCCTGAAATTCCTGGTCCCCCTGGCGTATGCCTCCGCGGCCATGGCCTACGGCCGCCTGTTCTTCTCCGAGGACGAGGCCCGCTTCTCCCGCATGGCCAGGACGGCGCTGGGGGCCTCCCTGGGGCTGCACACCGCCTACCTGGCCCTGCTCGGCATCCACCTCCAGCGCTGCCCCCTGGGGAACTTCGGGGAAGGGCTGCTCTTCGTCGCCTGGATCCTGTGCCTCATCCACGCGGTGTCCGAGACCCTGGCCGATACCCGGCGGCTGGGCCTGTTCACCCTGCTTCCCGCGGCCCTGTGCGCGGTGGCGGGGGCCTTCCTGCAAAGCGACGAATTCGCCTTCCCGCCCGCCCTGCGCAGCTCCCTGCTGGTCTTCCACATCGCCGCCAGCCTGGCCTCCTACGCCTGCTTCTCCATGGCCGCCATCCTCGCGGGGCTGTACATCGTGCTCCACCGCAAGCTCAAGCACAAGGACTTCGACCTCACCTTCCGCAAGCTGCCGCCGCTGGACAAGCTGGACCGCCTCTCGGCCAACTGGTCCTTCCTGGGCAGCGCCACCATGGTCGTGAGCTCCGTCATCGGCGTCTGGTGGGTGCGCAAGGACAGCATCGCGGGCATGACCGCCAAGGAGCTCGGCATCTACCTGGTGCTGGCAGTGTTCCTGGCGGCCGGCCTCTCCCGCCCCGTGTTCGGGCTCCGCGGCCGGCCCCATGCGCTGCTCATCCTGGCGGGCTTCGCGGTGCTCGTCCTGGTCAACCTCGCGGGCGCCCACGGCTTCGAGGGGTCCTGATGGAGCAGCCCCAGCCCTTCGTCCTCGGCGTCAACCACCTCACGGCCTCGGTGGCCCTGCGCGACCGCCTGCTGTTTCCGGAGGCGGACCTGCCGGACTTCTGCGACCGGCTCCTGGCCCTCCCGGGCATGCGCGAGGTGGTGGCCCTGTCCACCTGCAACCGCTCCGAGATCTACGGCATCGCCCAGGATCCCGCGGAGGCGCGGGCCCAGGTGGAGAAGCTGTGGGGATCGGCGCGCGGCGTGAGCGAGGACGAGATCCGCAACCACGGCTATTTCCACGTGCAGGGCGAGTCGGTGCGGCACCTGTTCCGGGTGATCGGCTCCCTCGACAGCCTGGTGCTCGGGGAGATGCAGATCTTCGGCCAGATCAAGGAGGCCTACCGCCTGGCCTGCGAGCGCCGCTGGACGGACTTCTACCTCAACCACCTCTTCCAGGCGGGCATCCGGACGGGCAAGCGCATCCGCAGCGAGACCGCCATCAACGAGGGGGCCGTGAGCATCAGCTACGCCGCCGTGGAGCTGGCCCGGAAGGTGCTCGGCGACCTCGAGGGCAAGGTGGTGGGCGTGATCGGGGCCGGCGAGATGGGCGAGCTGGCCGCCCAGCACCTGCACAAGGCCGGGGCCGACCGCTTCGTGTTCTTCAACCGGACCCTGGCCACCGCGGAGAAGCTGGCCGCCGGCTTCGGCGGCGAGCTGTGCCTGCTCTCCGACCTGGACGCCCGGCTCTCCCAGTGCGACATCGTGATCTCGGCCACCGGGGCGCCCGACATCGTGGTCAGCAAGGCCCAGGTGCAGGAGGCCGCCCGCCACCGCCACGGCAAGCCCCTGTTCCTCATCGACATCGCCGCCCCCCGCGACATCGATCCGGGGGCCGGGAACGTCTCGAACGCCTACCTGTTCACCATCGACGACCTCAAGAACGTCGTCAGCGAGAACGTGGCCCTGCGCAAGCAGGCCTCCCAGAAGGCCCACGCCATCGTGGAGGAGGAGGCCGCCCGGGTCGAGGGCTGGTTCCAGGGGCTCGACATCGTGCCGGTCATCCGCACCCTCCGGGACAAGTACCGGTCCCTGGCGGAGAAGGAGATCGAGAAATGGTCCGCCGGGCAGCCCCCGGAGGTCCGCAAGCAGCTGGAGGCCCTGGGACGCGGCCTCCTCAACAAGTTCCTCCACAGCCCCACCACCCAGCTGAAGGTCCTGGGGGAGCGCGGGGAGGGGAAACGCGCAAGTTACTATGCCGGCATCCTGTTCGCCCTGGAGGCCCTGGAGCGGGGCGCCGGGGACGGGGCCGGAGGAGGGGGCCCGGAGTGAAGGACGGCAACGCGAAGCCGGCGAAACGCGCCGCGCGGAAGGGCCCCGCCGCGCGCGGGGACGCCGGCGGCGGCACGCTGATCGTGGGATCCCGGGGCAGCGCCCTGGCGCTGGCCCAGAGCGGCATGGTCTGCGACTGGCTGCGGAAGGCCCACAAGGGCCTGGAGGTGCGGCTCGAGGTTATCAAGACCTCCGGCGACGCGGACCAGAAGACCCGGCTGGACAAATTCCCGGCCCTGGGCGTCTTCGTCAAGGAGCTGCAGACGGCCCTGCTGGACGGCTCCATCGACGTGGCCGTGCACTCCCTCAAGGACGTCCCCGAGGACCAGCCGGACGGCCTCGTCCTCGCCGCCTTCCCGGAGCGCGAGGATCCGAGGGATGTCCTCGTCACGTCGGGCCCGGCCTTCCGGGACCTGTCCCCGGGCGCCAAGGTGGGCACCGGCTCGCCCCGGCGCGTCCTCCAGCTCAAGGCCGTCCGGCCGGACCTCGAGTACGTGCCTGTCCGCGGCAACGTGGACACGCGCGTCGGCAAGGTGCGCAGCGGCGAGCTCCAGGCGGCGGTGCTGGCGGCGGCCGGGCTCAAGCGCCTGGGCCGCGGCGCGGACATCGGCCACAGCTTCTCGTACCAGGACATGATCCCCGCCATCGGGCAGGCGGCGCTCGCCCTGGAATGCCGCGCCTCGGACGCCCGCTCCCGCAAGCTGGTCTCCGCGGTCCACGACGATCTCACCGGCGACGCCGTGCTCCTGGAGCGCCGCTTCATGAAGCGCGTGGGCGGCGGCTGCAAGGTGCCCATGGCCGCGCACGTGTATCCCTACGGCGAGGGTTGGCGCATGCTGGCCGTGCTGGGGAACCCGGCCACCGGAGTCCTGGCGCGGGTGGAGCAGTCCGGCGCCGCCGGCGAGGAGGAGGATCTCCTGGAGGAGGTGGCCTGGCGGATCGAGGAGGAATGCAAGGACAAGGGCATCCCCCTCCCCCGGGATCTCCCGCCGCATCACCTGTTGGCCGACCCCGAAGCCTAGGCCGACAGCTATATTTGAGATGCCATGATCAAGGTCGTCAACACCCGCCCCGCCGACAGGAACCAGGAGCTGACCCGTCTGCTCCGCCAGGCCGGGTTCGCGGTGGCCGAGGTCCCCATGGTGGAGGTGCGCGCCGACGCGGAAGGGCAGGCCAAGGCGGCGGCGTTGCAGCCCAGCGGCTTCACCGGCATCTTCCTGTCCAGCCCCAACGGCCTGCGGCACTTCCAGGAGGGGCTTCTGGCCAGCCAGTTCGAGCGCTGGTCGATCAAACCCTTCTATCTCGTGGGTCCGGCGGCCCGCGTCCTGGTGGAGACCGCGGGCGGCAGGGTCGCCTTCGTGCCCCAGGAGGCCTCCCTGGAAGGCTTCCTCAAGGAGTTCCAGACCCAGCCCGCCCCGGGCCTGCCCCTGGCCCAGCGCTGGCTGCACCCCTGCTCGACCTCGACGCGCCTGGACCCGGCCGAGTTCCGCAAGAAGGGCATCACCGTGGTCAACCAGGCCGTGTACCGGCCCGCCTGCCCCGACGATATCGCCGCGCGCATGGCCAAGGACGGCAAGGACGCCGCCGCCATCGTCTTCTGCTCGGGCTCGGCGGTGGAGAACTTCTTCAAGTCCGCGCCGGACCTGGCCGCAGGCCTCACCAAGCCCAAGGGGCCGGTGGCCGTATCCATCGGGCCGTCCACCTCCAAGGCCCTGCGCGATAACGGCGTCACCGACATCCACCAGGCCCAGCACGCCGACGACCTCAGCCTGGTGGACACGCTCAAGTCCCTGAGCGGCGGCTTCAAGACGGAAGTGCTGAGGCAGATCGCCTCCAAGCCGGCCGCGAAGCCGGCTCCGAAGGAGCCGTCGAAGGAGGCACCAAAGGATGCCCCGGAGGCACCGAAGGACGCCCCGGAAGCGCCCAAGGCCGGGCCGGCGGAGACCCCCAAGGCAGACTCGAAAGCCGCCGCCGAATCGGCGCCCGGAGAAGCCGCCGAGCCGGCCGCCCGGGATATCCCGGAGCATAAGCCATGAGCCCGTCCCCCCAGACCCCCAGCCCATCCCCGCACCAGGCCCGCTTCGAGCGGGCCCGCAAGGTCATCCCCGGGGGCGTGAACTCGCCGGTGCGCGCCTTCGGGTCCGTGGGCGGCGCCCCCGTCTTCGTCCGCTCCGCCAAGGGCGCGGTGATCACCGACGCGGACGGCCGCGACTACCTCGACTTCGTCGGATCCTGGGGGCCCATGAT